>JAKBNS010000011.1 GCA_021830925.1 Pseudomonadota bacterium
GCCGAAGGCCTCGGCAAGCTTGATTTGCAGCACCACGGTGGGGCCGCCGGCAGCGCCATTCACGGTACCGTTGATGATCTGGACCTGGGTCCCGCCGGGGGCGACGTAGAACTGCTCGAATCGCCCCAGAACGTTGCCGCTTTGAGCTTGCACCAACTGCAGCATTACGGATGAATTTGGTGCGTTGCCGACGTACGTGCCGGAAATGTCAGCAGCGTGCGCAGCCACAGTCAAGGCGCAATAGCCAATGGCACTAATGAGTGACCGCTTCATGGGGCTCCCCTCCAGGTTCCTTGCTCGCAACGCTCGCCCGCGGGCGACAAGTAGGATAAGCGAGAAGGGCAGGCCCTCATCTGAAACGGGGCGAGGAACGGACGATTTCTGAGGAGCCGCTCCCGTGTGGGTCACATGGCCTCGCCAGACCGCTCCTCGGCCAAAGCGGGCGTTCGGCTCAGATTGAGGTGCCGACCGCAATGCGCTAGGCAGCGGCCGCCGACCCCGACGCTTTCGAAAGCTGAAGTCGATTTTGACCTGTCTGAAGCCGCGTCAACGTCAGAGCTTGGGGCACGATACCTCCGGTGATCAGCTTAATTGTTCTTGGGTTGAACAACCCACGAATCAATGATTTTCGTGAGTCGCGACTGAATTTCTCGCCATCGATGCAGCTTGCTCTCTGAAAAATCTACATCAACAACCATTCCATGAAGCCCAGGAATTAAAAATCTGTCGCTGCAGGACGAGAATGACGTCACCTTGGGCGAGGCGCCTATGAACGTTTCACATAGAATGAGATTCGTCCACGTTTCTGGGTCGAAATAGAGTTCACCTGGCGTCCCGGACCGTTGATTTTTGACCAAATAGTGCGCCAACCCATATTTATTTGGCGCATGGATGTCAAATTTACCAAAAGGCGCCGAACTTTCCCAGAAACGAGGAATGATTGTTTTATAGGTTCCGTCGGACGGATACATCTCTGCTCGCCCCCACACAGTCCCTGTCAACCATGTATCATATAGATATGGCTTGCCGTTGAGGGCTTTAATCCAGTCATTCCAGTCAGCTTGGCTCCGGATGGGTTCGAGATTGGACAGCCGCAAGAGGATGTCGATATTGTCGATGGCGCGCTTATAGCTCTGTGGCTCATCTTTGGAACTGTACGTCCACGCATCCTGTCCTGCATACACCACGCGGGAGAGCAGGTAGTTCTGTGGAATGGATAAATCGATCCCTCCGATGTTGCCGATCGATGGCGGCGCGCCCGACAGAGCGTAGGTCGGGCCGCCCACGAGTTTGCCGGAGGGCCCGTTTTTGGAGTCGCACGAGGCAAGGAGTTGGGCGGCGAAGAAGATGCCCAATATCGGAAGCAGCCGGCGCGTGCGCCGTCCAGACACTGTCACTCGGCGCATAGGCAGCGGGAAAGCCGTGTCGATTGCCCGGGCAACGAAGGCGCAAAACGTCGTGGCACGACTGATCCGATGCATTGCTTCACCGCTGACTGTCGAAACCCTCAAAGAAGGGGTTTAGACGGCACTGTAGAAACGACTCAAGTAGCGTAAGTGTGGGGATGCCGCACTCCGCGCTGAGAAGAAAATTCACGCGATCAACGTTGCCTTTGATCCAGGCGCCAACGTTGGAATCCGTTATGTCGGATAGGCCAAGCTTTTCGTGGCCGGCCACAAGAGACTTGGCAAGGTTGCTGTTTGAACTAGCGGGCCTGTAGTGCTGGCTGGTGAAGCGAGCCTGGCTCTTGGGGCCGACCTTTCCGACTTTGAGGCAGCGACCACTCCAGACGAAAACGTAAACGGCCATCTTGCCGCGTGGAAGAGCGGAAGGCGCTTTGTGTGGGGCGCGCAACGTCTCGACGGCAAGTGCGGCAGGAGAAAGGGAAACACCAGCAAGAGCGACAACCTTTCGGAAGTCGTCAAGTAGTGTGTTCAGATCACCGAGAGAGTTCATGGGGCCAATGTACTGTAGTCGGCGGATCATGCCGGAAAAGCTGGGTTGTCCGGAATATTCGGATTACGCAAGTCCTCAGAATGCGCAATTTGCAAAGATAAAAAGGCCATCAAACTCGGCGACGCTTCTTGTCACGCTACAAGCCTCGGCATCAAGAGTAGGAGCGCTACCTGTCCCGGCAACTTTGCCCTTCAGATTGAAGGCGCCGTCTGGACCATTGCCTGGATTGTGAACCAGATTACGTGGGTTTGGTGTGACCGACTCCGAGGCTGCGGCCGGAAGTCTGCACCCGTTCGAAGGCGCCGGATCGATGGCGGCTAAAAGCCGCAAGCCCCGAGGCAGACGTTGCCGGTGACTGCTGACCGCACGATTTCCGTCATCGGCACTGACTGCACCCAGAGCCCGCTTTGGCCGAACAGCAGGCGCTTGGTCGAGGACGGCTCGAACGTGCTCCAGATGTGTTCAGCCGATGCGGCAGCGATCAGCTGATGTGGCTGATCATCGTGGGAGCCTGAGCGACATGCGCCTTCCGTGCGGTTGCGCATGCTTGCCAGTCCGCTGAGAAGGTCGGCGAGCCGGATGCTTGTTCAACGAAGCGCTCTGCAAGAGCGTGGGCATGCCGCCACGCATGGTGAGAGGCGCTCGAGGTCATGTCCGACTTCATCGAGCCGGCGGCGGCCGCCAGGACGGCTACGTCAGGTGCAGGCCCCCATCGGCGACGACGACGTCTCCGGTGAGGTAGTCGGAGGCGACCAGCATGGAGACGATCTGGGCGATGTCGTCGGGGCGCGCCGCCCGGCGCATGGGGGCGTGGTCCCTCCAGACCTGCTGTGCCTGGGTCCAATCCGCGGTGAGCGGGGTGTCCACCAGCCCCGGGGCGACGGCATTGACCCGGATGTCCGGAGCCAGCGCGAGGGCCAGCAGGCGGGTCATGTGGTTGAGCGCGGCCTTGCTCGTCGCGTAGGGCAGGGAGGCGCCCTTGGGCCGAACGCCGGCATGCGAGCTCACATTCACGACGCAGCCCGGCCTGCCGCGGCCCGCGGCCGCCCGGAGCGCGGACTCGGCCGCGGTGACCAGACGGAACGGGGCGATCACGTTGACCTCGTACAGCTCGCGCCAGATGTCCGGCGTCGCGGCCCCCAGATCCGCGTGCGGAATCACCTGGCTGATTCCCGCGTTGTTGACCAGGACGTCCAGTCGCCCCCAGATCGCCAGCGCGTCCCGCACAAGCGCGGCACGCTGCGTATCGTCCGCCAGATCGGCCTGGATGTACGCAGCGCAGTCGAGCTCGGCCGCCAGCGCCATGCCGGCCTCCCGCGAGCTGCGCGAGTGCAGGACCACGGCGAAGCCATCGGCATGGAGTCGCCGAGCAATGGCCGCTCCGATGCCCGAGGTGGAGCCGGTGATGAGTGCGACAGGCCGTGGGGCTTTCATGGGCGATGCGCGAACGCCTCCAGGTCGGGTTCCAGGTGCTTCACGGAGGGAGCATGGGCGATGGACATCGGGCCATTATGGCTGGCTCGGCCTCCGGACTCCTCAGTGCGCGACCTGCGCATCCGCGCCGTGCTCCTCGACCTCGGGATCGGCGCCGCGCCCGAAGCGGGTGGCGAAGTAGGAGGTCAGGAACGGGACCAGGATGGCGGTCAGTACGACCGACGCGGCGATTTCCACCGTGGCCTGCTGCACGAAGGGGTGGTAGTGGGCATCGAGCGCGGCGACCGCGGCCGGGTTGGCGATCGAATTGCCGGAGGAGCTCGAGAGCGCCGCGCCGGCGTAGCCCGGGCGGCGAAGAATGCGGCGGTCCGCCAGGATCGTCGCACCACCGCCGATGACGATCGTGGTCAACCCGAGAAGAATTCCGCTGATGCCCGCGTGCGCCAGATTTGCGAGGTTGATATTGGCGCCGATGGTGAAGCCGATGAAGGGAATGACCACGTGAACGCCGGGGGCGAACAGTTTCTCGAAGGCGCTGTCGATGTTGCCCAGGATGGCGCCGATCAGAAGAGGCAGCACCGCCGCCAGCAGGCTCATCGCCGGAATATGCGCCAGGCCGGTGACTCCGAGGGTGAGCAGGGTCAGGAATGGACCGTCGTGCAGGTTGAGAATGCACATCGCCGCGGAATCCTCGGTGTCTCCGTATTCACCGACCAGCGACAGATAAAGCGCTCCGTTGGCGCCGGTGACCGTGGATACGATGGCCAGCACCGAAACCCCCAGGATGCCGCCGAGGCCGAAATAATGAGCGACAAGCAGGCCCAGAATCGCCCCGGCGCCGTATTTGGCGAGCATCAGCACCACTCCGCGCTTGACCACTTCGGGGGCCTGGCGAACCTTGAAGCGGGTGCCTATGAAAAACAGCTGGAGCCCGATCATGGCGTCCAGTCCGTGGGCGGAAAAGATCGCCGAGGTGAATGAGCCCAGGGTCAGGACGCCGGGCGTGAAGGTGTGAATCAGGGCGGCCAGGATGAGTGGCACGATCATCATGCCGCCGGGAATCCGGCGGACGGCTCGCAAAATCTGCATGGTTTATCTCCTCGTTGTTCTGAAGCGCGGACGCGGTCTGTTCGCGGCCGCGGCCGGGTTCTCAATCCGACAAGGCCCGCATTCGGGCGTACAGATCGGCCTTGCCCTCGAAGCCGATTCCCGGCAGATCGGGCAGGGTCACGTAGCTGTTCTCCACCTTCACGCCGTCGGGGAAGCCGCCGAAGGGCTGGAACAGGTCGGGGTAGGACTCGTTGCCGCCCAGTCCCAGGCCGGCCGCGATGTTCAGCGACATCTGGTGCCCGCCGTGGGGGATGCAGCGGCTGGCGCTCCAGCCGTGCTCCTTCAGCATGTCCAGGGTGCGCAGGTACTCGACGAGGCCGTAGCTGAGGGCGCAGTCGAACTGCAGGTAGTCGCGGTCCGGGCGCATTCCGCCGTAGCGGATCAGGTTGCGCGCGTCCTGCATCGAGAACAGGTCCTCGCCGGTGGCCATCGGGTTGCTGTAGTAGTTGCGCAGGGTCGCCTGCAGCTCGAAATCCAGCGGATCGCCCGGCTCCTCGTACCAGAACAGGTCGTACTGCGACAGCGCCTTGGCATAGCGGATCGCGGTGTCGAGGTCGAAGCGACCGTTGGCGTCGACGCAGAGTTTCTGGCCGTCGCCGAGCACGCTCAGGATGGAATCGATGCGGCGCAGGTCTTCGTCGAGCGAGGCGCCGCCGATTTTCTTCTTGACCACCGTGTAGCCGCGGTCGATGTAGCTGCGCATCTCGTCCTTGAGCTTGCCGTGGTCCTGCCCGGGGTAGTAATAGCCGCCGGCGGCGTAGACGAATATCTTGCGATTGGGCCGGCCGTTTCCGTAGCGGTCCGCCAGGAGTTGGAAAAGGGGTTTACCTTCGATTTTCGCGACAGCGTCCCATACGGCCATGTCGATGGTGCCGATCGCCACCGAACGTTCACCGTGGCCGCCGGGCTTTTCGTTGGTGAACATGGTTTGCCAGATCTTGTGCGGATCGAGGTTGTTTCCGCTGGCGTCGATCAGGGATTCTGGCGCCGCCTCGGTCAGGCGGGGAATGAATCGCTCGCGCATCAGCGTGCCTTGTCCGTATCGGCCGTTCGAATTGAAACCGTAGCCGACGACCGGCTTGCCGTCGCGGATCACGTCGGTGATCACGGCGACCAGACTCAGGGTCATTTTGCTAAAGTCGATGTACGCGTTGCGGATCGGACTGCTGATGGGTAGGGTTTTCTCACGGATCTCGACGATCTTCACACGGGTCTCCTGTCGGCAGAGCGGACTTTCAGGATGGAAATGATCGTCGGCGAACCGGCGCTTGCCCAATGCCGTTTTTTTGGTCTTTGATGCCTTGAAAGCACCGCCATGACGATGAACCTGAGCTGGCTCGACGACTTCACCGTGCTGGCGGCCAGCGGCAACTTCTCGCGCGCAGCCGACGAGCGGCACATGACCCAGCCGGCCTTCAGCCGTCGCGTACGTGCGCTGGAGGAATGGCTGGGGGTGGATCTGTTCGACCGGAGCTCGCAGCCGGCGCAGCTCACCGAAGTGGGGCGCTGGTTTCTCGAGGTGGCCCGCAAGCTCCAGGCCGACGTTGCGCGCATCCCCGGCGAAGCCCGCGCCATCGCCGAAGCCAGTTGCACGACCCTGCGCTTCGCGTCGACCCATGCGCTGTCGTTCACCTTCATGCCGCGCTGGCTGCGGGCCCTGGAGGCGCGGACCGCGGTGGGGCCGATCCAGCTGGTCTCCGACGTGCAGCTCAGATGCGAGGCCCTCGTGCTGCAGAGTCAGGCGCAGTTCATGCTGGCCTACGGCCATGCGCGGGTGCCGGGTCCGATGGACGAGGCGGGTTGTCCCTGCCTGGTGATCGGCGGGGACCGCCTGATCCCCGTGTCGGCGCCCGACCCGAGCGGAACACCCCTCCACCGGCTGCCCGAGGACGGAAGGCCGGCGTCGGTCAGCCTGCTGAGCTACAGCGCCGAGTCGGGCCTGGGTCGCATCCTGCGGGAATTGAAGGGGCCGGCGCTGGACCGGCTGCATGCGCCGAACGTGCTGACCGCGCATCTGGCGTCCGTGCTGCGCACCATGACCCTCGATGGGCGTGGCCTGGCCTGGTTGCCGCAACTGCTGGTGGGCGAGGATCTCGAAAGCGGCAGGCTGGTCGTGGCGGCGGCGGACGAATGGGCCATCGATCTCGAAGTCCGTCTCTACCGCGGCCGTGCCGCGCTGGGCCAGGCCGCCGAGGCCTTCTGGCTGGCGGCCAGCGCGGCGGTGGACCAAGCCTGAGCCGTGATGCGTCGTGCGTGTTCAGACCAGGGAGAAGGCGAGCAGCACGCTGCACACCGCCATCACGGTCAAGCCGGTCATGAAGGCCAGGTCCGCGTGGGCTTCGAGCGCCTCGGCGGGGCGCCGACGCAGCGACAGGTAGGACAGCACGGCGCTGAGCAGGAAAAGCAGGCTGTCGATGGCCAGAAAACGGTCGACCAGGGTCGCGAAATCCCCCAGGTGCAGCAACTGGATGATCGAGACCACGGTCATGCACACGCCGACCATGGTCGCCGAGGTCGGGAGAATGTGGCCGGCGAGGTCGCGGCTGTCGTGGCGCATGGGGCGTGTCTGCGTAAAGACGCCGATGATTCTTGCTACCGCGGCTGAACCCAGTCTTAACAGGGGAGGCCTGTCGAATTCCCCGGCCATGGTTCGTCGTCGAATATCACGACCCTTTCAGGAGAAATTCATGCCCCGTTACATGATCCAGGTTCGCGCCACCGCCATGAGCGAAGCCGGAGAGTTTCCGGACGACCCCACGCTGGTGCCCCGCATGATGGCCTTCCACGACGAGATGGCCAGGGCCGGCGTGCTGCTCGACGGCGCCGGGCTGATGCCCAGCAGCCAGGGGTTTCGGGTGCAGTACGACGCGGCCGGCCGGGGCCGGGTGGTGGATGGGCCCTTCGCCGAGTCCAAGGAACTGATCGCCGGCTACACGCTGATCAACGTGTCGTCGCAGGCGGAGGCGCTGGCCTGGGCGCGACGCTTCCCGGCGCCGTTCCCCGGACAGGACTGCTGCATCGAGGTGCGCCCGCTGATGGGCGGGGTCGACCTGCCGCCGGAGGACGCCGAGCGCCTGATCCGCGAACAACTGGCGGCCATCCGGCAGGGCGCTTAACCGCCGGGCGCCGGCTGCCGCCGGCTCCAACGGGCCGCCAGGCGCGCCAGATTGGCCCGCGCGGCCTGCTCGGCCCGTTCCATGCCCGGCCCCTGGAAGATGCGACCTTCCCCCAAGGCACGCAGCGCCTGCACCCGCCCCTGGGCGAAGCGGGCGTCGTCGACGCGCGAGAACTCTTCCCGGATCGCCGCATCGAAGGCCAGCACCTGCTCCCACGGCGCGGCCAGGATGGCCAGGTCCAGGTCCAGGAAGCGCCTGGCATCATCGAGTTGCCCGGGAGCGAACTCCTCCTTGGTCGCACGGTGGCTGCCTGTTGCCAGCACCAGGCGGCGCGCGAACTCGACATCGGCGTGCCAGGCCTCGTCGGGACCATTGCCCGGCCGCTCGAGCAGGCGCAGCAGGAGCCGAGCGCTGGCCGGTTCGTTGTCGGCATAGGTCTCGGCGCCGGTTTCGTAGACCGCGTCGTGAAACCAGACGGCCCATTCCACGGCCCGTGCATGCTTCCAGGGCCGTTGCTGGGCGTCGAAGTCCCGCAGCATGGCGTCGATGTGCGACAGCGTGTGGTAGCGCCGGTGCGGCTCGCGGTAGGCCTGGAACAGCCGATCGGCCACGGCCTCGCCGAGGGTACGCGCGCCACGGCGCCACAGCAGCTGTTGCCGGACGGAATCGAGCTCGTTCATGGTGTCCAACTCCTGCAGCCCCCTGCGGCCTCGTCACTGAGCATGCGCAGCGTACCGCGGAGCCGATGGGCCTGGGGAGCCCGGCATAATTCGCCGATGCACCTTGAAGACGAACACGGTAGCGACGAAAACCCCTTCGAAGCCCATTTCCTCGATCCCTCGCTGGCGGCGGACGCCGAGCTGTCCTGGGCGCTGGGCCAGCGCCTGGAACTGCTGGACGCCTTGCGCGGGCTGTTCAGCGGACCGGCCTCGACGGTGCGCCTGCGCCTGTGGTGTTTCCTGGAACTGGCCAGCGCGCCGCAGGGACGCCTGAGCCGCGACGACCTGCGCATGCTGTTCCACGCGCTCAAGGCCCAGTCCCTGGACAACGTGCTCAAGCGCCTGCGCGAGGTCGACCTGTTGCTGTGGGACGCGACCTCGCAGGACTACAGCCTGTCCGGCCTGGCGCGCCAGTTGCACGGGCTGCTGGCGCCGCTGACCAAGCTCGGCGGGGGCGACGACGACGAACTGGCGCCGCTGCTGGCGCAGGTCGCCGGCGCGCAGGCGCTGGGCCTGGCTGACGCGGGGCAACTGCGCCATCTGCACGCCCAGCTCGCGCGCCTGCGCGACGAGTTCGCCGACGCCATCGCCAGCGGATCGGAGGCGCGCCTGCACGCGGTGCAGCCCCGTTTCGAGCGCGCGCTGGCGCTGGTGGAGCGCGCCGGACAGGCCTTGACCGCGCTGATCCGCTCGGATGCCGAGGACCCGCGCCTGGAGCGCGAGGCCCGCGCTCTGGGGCTCGCGCAGGCACGTCTGTTGTCCATGGCCAGCCAGTTCAACCGCGCGATGCAGCAGGCCGACCGCCAGCGCGTCACCCTGGGCAGCACCGGGGTCACCAGCTCGGACGTGCGCCAATGGCTGCGCGAGCAGGGCGATCTGCACGCGCTGGTCGACGGCGCGCTGTCCGTCGGGGTGCGCCCGGTGTTCGTGAGCCAGCACGACCTGATGGACGTGGCCGAGGCGGAATGGGAGCGCGACCGACCCGACCCGGGGCGCTCCACGGGGCTGCCCCCACCCAGCCAGGCGACCGGGGCGGCCTTGCAGGTTCCGCGCATGCCCCCGGAACTGCAAGGCAT
>JAKBNS010000026.1 GCA_021830925.1 Pseudomonadota bacterium
CGAGCGCCTGCGAGGCCCCCGAAGCGGCAGGCGCGGGCATCGACGCGGGGGCGGCCACGGGAGCCGAAGCGGGTCGGCTCGCCGCGCCGGGCGCGACACCGGCCGTCGAGGCGGCGGAAGCCGCGTGGGGCACGGCGCTCGAGGCGGCCGAGGCGCTCGGCGCCGGCGGCGTCGCGCCGCCGCGCATGCGATGCACGGCGAACACGATCAGCACGACGACGATGACCGCGGCGCCCACGATCAGGCCGCGATTGATCCAGCCGAGGCGCTTCTGAATGTTGTCCAGGGGGTCTGTCACGATGTTGGAGTGTCGGGAGAGGGCGCCGGAGGCGCGGCGGAGGCGGACGCGCCGGGAGGCGCGATCACCGTGCCGCGAACCGAGCCCGTGGGTTGGTCGGGAGAAACGATGACGATGCTGACCCGCCGGTTGGCCGCGCGGCCCTCCGGGGTGGCATTGCTGTCGACGGGATGATATTGGCCGTAACCGGCCGCCACGAGTTGTTGCGGCGCGACCCCCTGCCCGACCAGCATGTTCAGCACCGACAGCGCGCGCATGGTCGAGAGTTCCCAGTTCGACGCGAACTCGGCATTGTGGATCGGCTTGTCGTCGGTGTAGCCGTTGACCTGGAACTGGTAGGGAAGCCTGGCCAGCACCCCCGAGACCTGGGACAGCACCTGCTGCGCGCCGCCGCCGAGCTGCGCGCTGCCGGAGGCGAACAGCACGTTGTCGTGGATGTCGATGACCACACCCAAGGGAGTCAGGCGCACCTGCACCTGCCCCTGGCGGATCTGCGCGGCCAGCCCGGCCGCCAGCGACTGCGCGATCTGCGCCAGGCGCCTGTGCAGCGCCTGGCGCGCCTGCTCGCCGCCGCCGGACTGCGTGCCCGCGGTGGGCAGCGGTGGCAGTTGCACCAGGCGGGGCTGGCCCCCGGAACCGTCCGCGGCCTCCAGCGGCAGGGGCCGCGTGGGTTGCCCGGTGAAGGCGGCGACCAGGGTCTTGGACAGGACCTTGTACTTGCCCTCGTTGACCGAGGAGATCGAATACATGACCACGAAGAACGCGAACAGCAGGGTGATGAAATCGGCGTAGGACACGAGCCAGCGTTCGTGGTTCTCGTGTTCGTGCTGTGTCTTCCTGCGTCCCATGTGCCGGCTCCGCCCCGCGTGTCAGGTAGGTCGCGCGGGACGCCCGCAATCCCGTGCCACGGCCGCCTTCACAGCCCGGCGCGCTGGCGCGCGACCTGGCGGCGATGGTGCCGGAACACGAGGCGTTCGAGGTCGTTCTGCAGCGCCGGCTCCAGGGGCTCGATGTCCAGGCGGTGCCACAGCAGCTCGCCCTCGACCTCCTCCTCGACGATCTGGCCCGGCAGCATCAGCGGCAGCGCGATGCGATGGCGCAGCCAGATGCGCACCCACAGACGCCGCCCGACGCCGATGGAACCCTCGCTGGCCCAGTACACGCGCCGGGCCGACAGCACGCAGGCGCGCTCGTGCGGCAAGGCCTGCATGCCCCGCAACGCGGTGCTGGCCATCAGCAGCAGCAGATCCATGCGGCGCTCCAGGTGCGAATTCGCGTCGGCGCGCGCCGGGTCCGCCGACGCCGCGGGCTCGTCGAGCATCAGCAGCGCGCGCAGCAGCGTGAGGTTGTCGGCCATGACGTCGGCCAGCGCGGACTCGGGCGTGATGGTCTCCACCCAGTCCATGGGCAGGCGCGCGTGCAGGCTCACGGCCTCGCCGCGCACCGGGGAGGCGGTGGCATCGCCCAGATCGGGCGGGATGGTCGACGGCGGAGGCGGTGGCTGGTTCATGGCGGCGCGGGCCTCGGGCAAAGGCACAGGCCCCAGCATACCGCCTCACCTCGCGTTCAGGCCCGCTGCAGGCCTTCGATCCAGGCGTCGCGCAGGGTCGTGACCACGGCGGCGCAGTCATCCAGCGCCTGCGTGTCGTCGAAGATGTTGGCCTGTCCCATGCGCTCGAGCAGGTAGCGATAGACGCCGGCCAGGCGCTGGCTGAGTTCGCCCGCTTCGCTGGAGCCCGCATCGGGCAGCGCCACCAGCAGGTGTTCGACGATCTGGTACGCGCGGCCCATGGCCTGCGCCTTGCGGTCGAGCGCCCGCTCCTGGATGGCGCTGCGCGCGCGCCGCAGGTATTCCAGGATGCCGTCCAGACCGAGCACCAGCAGACGTTCCTCCTGGACCCCTTGCTGGCCGACCTGGCGGTAGGCATTCAACGCCGTCATGGCATTCATGGTTCAAGCCTCCTTGCTTGATGATTCATCCGACCGAGGAGCCGGAGCTGGTGTTGTAGAACGCGCTGAGATACTGGCCCACCGACTGCAACTGGGCCACCTGCACCTGCATGGCGGCGAACTGCTGCTCGAGCAACGCCGTCTGCGCGCTGGCGTTGCTCTGAAGTTGGGTGATCTGCTGGTTGATGCCGCTGATCGTGGTGTTGAGTCCGCTGGTGGCGGCCGCCACGAAACCGGTGGTGGTGTTGAGCGCCTGGGTGAGCACCGAGTTCATCTGCTGGTACACGCCCTGACTGATGGTCACGCTGCCCAGGTTGCCGGTGGACTGGCCCGACACGTTGATCTTCAGGCCGAGCGCGGCCCCCGGCCCCGTCACCGTGAGGGTCTGCCCGGAGCCGGTGCCGATCTGCCCATTGACGCTGCCCACCACGTCCGAGCCGGTGGCGCTGAGCGGCGTGGTGCCAATGCCCGTGCTGCCCGACGAGGCCGCCTGGTCGGAGACCACCCTGAAGGCCTCCCCGCTTCCGTAGGCGCTGGTCTGAAATTCCAGGCTGCCGTTGTTGTTCAGGGCCGTGATGCCGCTGAGTCCCTTCTGGCTCAGCGTGGCGTTGATGGTGGCGACGATGGCGTCGATGGTCGAGCCCGATGCCAGGCTCACCGCCACGCTGGTGCCGCCGGAGGTGATGGTGAGGTTCTCGGCGCTGCTCAGGCCGCCGCTGGGCACCGCGCTGGCTGCCGTCAACGATGCCTGCGTGGCGTCGGACACGATGTTCACCGCGTAGGTGCCGGGCTGGGTGTCGTTGGTGGTCGACACGAAGCCCACGCTGGCGTTGCTGGGCGTGCCCACCTGGCCGAACAGTCCGGTGACCTGCTGATAGTTGTCCGACAGAGCCGAGGACAGCAGGTTGGTGTCGAGCTGCACCGTCCCGTCGATGGCCAGGTTCAGTCCCACGCTGCCCAGCGAGGTGTAGGCACTGCCCGAAACCGTCCCCTGCGCCTGTCCGCTGATCAGGTTCATCAGCTGGGTGCGCAGGCCCTGGATGGCCGCATTGCCGATCAGGGGTCCGCTTCCCGATGCGCCGCTGCTGGCGCTGCCGTAGGCGGTCACCGCGTTCAGCGCGTCCATCGCGTTGTTGTAGGAGCTGACGAAGGCCTCCACCGAGGTCACGAAGGTGGCCGAATCGTTGCCCACCTGCAGCGAGGTGGATCCGCTGGCCTGCAGCAGGTTCAGCGTGACGCCCGGAATGGCGCCGCTGACGGTGTTGCTCGAGCTGGTGATGGTCAGGCCGTTGATGGTCAGCGAGGCGTTGCTCGCGGTCTGACTCTCGGTCAGGCCGCTGGCGCCGGTGCTGGAGCTGTAGGCCAGCGAGCCCAGCGACCCCGTCGCGCCGCTGACGCCCACCGTGAAGGCGTTGGCCGTCCCCGTCTTGCTGCCGGTGAGGGTCAGGCGGTAGCCGGTGCCGTCGAAGACCACCGCCGCGCTCACCCCGGCGTTGGCGTTGTTGATGGCCGCGGCAATACCGTTGAGGGTGTCGTTGCTGTTGTTGATGGTCACCGCCGTGGCGGTGCCCGAGCCGACCTGGATCTGCAGGGTTCCGGTGCCCACCGTGGTGTTGGCCGCCGAGGTGAAGTCCTGCGAATACAGGTTCTCCGATTGCGCGAGCACGATGTTGCTCAGCGAATAGCTGGCCAGCGGCGCGTCGGAGGACACGCTGGCCGACACGGCCGCCGAGTTGCTCAGCGTGACCGTGCGGTTGTTGACCTGGGTGACCGCCTGCAGGCTGGACACCGCGGTCTGCAGGGTCGACAGCGCGCTTTGCACCGTACCCCAGGCCGACAGCGTGGTCTGGTAGGACTGCTCCTGATTCTGCAGCAGGGTGATGGGCTTCTGGTACGCGGCGCTGAGCTGCGTGACCAGCGACTGGACGTCGATGCCGCTGACCAGACCCGAAATCGATACCGACATGCTGTGCTCCAGGGTGTGCTGTGGCGCGAAAGACTACGACAAGCCTCGACGTCGCCTCAGGCCTTGGCGTTGATCAACGCACCCGCCGCCGCGCCTGTGTCGCCCGCGCTCTGCGAGGCCTGCACGACCTGCTGGGCCGGCACGTAGTACTTGAAGAAGGTCTGGCGCGTGGCCTTGTCGGACAGTTCGACCAGCACCTGGCCGGGATGCTCCCCGCTGGTGTCGAGCCCGGCGCTGAGCGTGACCCCACCGGACTGCTCGAGCTGCTTGTTGATTTTCTGCACCGCCTTGTGCAGGCTTTCGGCCGACACCTGTGCGGACGCCTGCGCCGAAGCCCCGCCCTGCGGCTGGGATGCGCCCGATCCCGAGGCCCCCGAGGCCCCCGAGGCCCCCGAGGCCGACGCCGCCGCTCCCGCCCCGGCGGATTGCGAGGCTGCCGACGGCGCGTAGCCGCTCGCTCCCGCCGCCGACGAGCCGACGCCGCCCGGGGGGGCGGCGCCCTGCACCGTGGCAACCCCGGGGTCGACGGTGGTACGAAGATTCGAGATGTCCATGGCGGAGCTCGTCTCCAGGATCCTGGCCGCGGAGAGCCCTCGGCGGGCCCTCCGCGGTCCGAAACCTCAATCGCCTGCGATCAGGGCAGGAGCTTGAGGTAGCTTTGCTGCAGCGCGTTCGCCTGCGCCAGCGTCGAGATGCCGGCCTGTTGCAGGATCTGGAACTTCGACAGCTGGGTCGTGGCGGAAGCGATGTTCGCATCCTGCACCACCGACTGCGCCGACTGCAGGTTGGTCGCCGCGGTCTGCGCGTTGCTGACCGAGGCCTGCACCCGCTGCTGCACCGCACCCAGCGCGCCGCCTTGCGCGTTCAGCGCGTTGATGGCCTGGTCGAGGATCGCGATGGCATGGTTGGCACCAGCCACCGTGCTCACGTCCACGCTGGCGACCTGCGAGCCGCCCGTACCCGACGACAGTGTCGCCGCGGCGCTGCTGAAGCCGATGCCCGAGGCGTTGCCCACCGCGTAGGAGTTGGCCGACTCGAACTGCACCACGCCTTGCACCAGCAGGCTGCCGGAGCCGCTGGACAGGGCGCCGCCGATCTGGGACTGGGACTGGACGCCGTTGCTGTCGACCGTGTTGGCAGCGATGTCGAGCGAGGCGGTGGAGCCCGAGGCCAGGCCCGAGGCCGTGGTGCCGGTGCTGGACTGGAGGACGATGTTCTGCCCCTGGCTCTGGGTCAGCACGATCTCCTGCGTGCCATTGACCACCTGGGTGTCGGCGGACACACCGGTGGTGGCGGCCTGATTGTTGATCGCCGAGACCAGCGAGCTCAGGTCGTAATTGCCCGAGGTGCCGGTGATGGTGGCCGAGATGTTCACCGCGTTGGTCGGGGTGGTGGAGTTGCCGTTGCTCAGCGAGAAGCTGATGCTGCCCGAAGATGCCACGGTGAAAGCCACGCTGGTGTAGGCCTGCGCGGTCACGCCGGTCTGCGAGGACACCGCGTTGACGTTGCTGGCGATCGAAGCGGCCGACGCGTCCTTGCTGGCGATCGACACTGCCGCCGACCCCACGGAGCCCGACACCCCCAGGGTACCGATGCTGAAGTTGCCCGCGCCGGAGTTGCCGGCCGTGGCGCCGGAGGTCACCGTGAAGGCACCGCCGCCGAGGTAGCCGTCGACCGAGTAGGCGCCCGAGGTCGAGTAGGTCGAGCCCGAAGCCGTGGTCGTGTAGTTGCCCAGCGCGCTGGTCTGCGCGTTGCCCACCGAGACGTTGATGATCTGGTTGGAATTCGCGCCGACCTGGAACTGCGAGCCGGCGAAGGTGCCGTCCAGCAGGTTCTGGCCGTTGAACTGGGTCTGCGTGGCGATGGTCTGGACCTGCGCCAGCAGCTGGGTGACCACGCTTTGCAGGGACTGACGATCCTGCGTGGTGTTGGAGCCGTTGGCCGATTGCACCGCGATGGTGCGGATCTGTTGCAGCAGGTTGGTTTCGTTCTGCAGCGCGCCGGTGGCGGTCTGCACCAGGGAGACCGCCTGGTTGCCGTTGGACACGGCCTGGTTCAGACCGTTGATCTGGGTCTGGAAGCGTTGCGCGATCGAATAGCCGGCGGGGTTGTCGGCGGGGCCGTTGATCTGCTTGCCCGTGGACAGTTGCTGGATGTAGGTGCTGAGACTGCTGGTGGTGTTGCCCAACGCGTTCAGGGTGTTGAGCGCGTTGACGTTGGTGTTGATGATGCCGGAAATGGCCATGACGAAGCTCCTGGGAGAGACATGGTCCGGCTTCCCTGCCGGACGCGGGCAAACCTGTCCGCAGCCGGGTCAACGACACAAGCGCGCCGGACTTTAGGGTTCGC
Organism: Pseudomonadota bacterium; assembly: GCA_021830925.1. Taxonomy (GTDB): domain Bacteria; phylum Pseudomonadota; class Gammaproteobacteria; order Burkholderiales; family Burkholderiaceae_C; genus Thiomonas_A. Next base: position 6,564 of record JAKBNS010000026.1, read on the forward strand.
CGCGCACGCCTGCGCCGACGGCGCGTGGGTCGTCGCGTGGGCGTTGCAGAACCCGGCCCGGCGAAAGTCTCTTTTTTGGAACTTTTTGTTCCTTTAATCGATCTCCAGAAGGGCCTGCTCCACGACCGCGCGCAGGTCGCGCGAGGCCGCCGCCTGAGCCTCGCCCAGCACGGGTTCCAGCGCCGCTCGCCCCTGCGCCAGGGCCTCGCGAACCTGCGCGAGCTCCTCCGGCAAGGCTTGCAGCGCCTGCTCCACCGGCTCGAGCAGGGCGGCCGCCCGGGTGCCCGCGGTGTCGGCCGAGGGCAGCGCCTCCACCAGCGCCGTCGCCTGCACGCACAGCGGGTCCAGATCCTGCACCACCGTGTCCAGCGCATCCCCCTGCGCGCCGGGAATGAGTTCCAGGCGCTCCAGGGCCAGCCGGAAATTCAGGCTCAGCAACTGCAGGGACTCGGCGAGGCGACGCGCGCGCAGCAGGAATTCGCGCTCGACCTCGCCGCCCAGCGAACCCAGCGCCTGTTGCACCTGCCGCAGGCTGGCCTGCACCCGCTCCACGCCGCCTTCCAGGCGGCGCGCCTGCTCGCCGGCGCCGTCCAGCGCCTGCGCGGACTGGCGCAGCGCCTGCAGGCGCGCCTGGCCATCGCGCGCGGAGGGCAGCGCCGGCAACAGGCGTCGCCACTCCTGCTGCACCTGCTGGAGCGAATCCTGGGCGGTTCGCGCCGCCTGCAGGGAGCGTTCGCCCTGTTCGCGCAGGGCGTCCTCCGCCTGCTGCGCACGCAAGGCCAGACGCTCCCGCTCCAGGCCCGCCCGGCGCATGGCCAGGCGCAGGTCGTCGAGCAGGCCGCGCCACTCGGGCGCCGCGTCGGGCACGGAATCGCCGCGCAACACCGCGCGTACCGCCACGCGCAGGCGCGCCTGCTCGATGCGCAGACTCAGGCTCAGGAACAGCGCGGCCAGCAGCAGCAGGAGCAGGCCCCCGCCGAGCACGGCCGGGGCCGTGGGCAGCGCGTCGCCCGCGTGCACGGGCAGCAGTCGCTGGAGCCACCAGATGCCAGGCAACCACGCGCAGCACAGCAGGCCCATCGCGACGATGGCTCGAGTCGGTGTCATTCTCACGCTCGGAACTCCGGTGACTCGGCGCCCGGGGCCGGTGCGCCCGCCGACGCCTCCAGACAGCCCCTGCACAGAGTGGGCACATGCAGCACGGGGCAGATCTCGCCCCCCGAATCCGCGGGCAGGGGCAGCAAGGCCCGAACCGCGTTCCACGGCGCGGGCAACCCGGCCTGCACCTCGATCAGGCGCTCGGGCTGCGCCTGGTGGACCCCGCGCACATGGTCCACCAGCAGGGCCCACAGGCGGGCGTCGTCCTGCACCACGAGCACGCGCGCGCCGTCCCGGCCCAGGCTCGGGCGCCGCCCCATCGCGGCACCGCAGTCCAGCACCGGCAGCACGCGCTGCTGCCAGGCCATGACTCCCGGCCACGCACGATGCCCCTTGCCCGGAAGGGGGCGGATCGTCGCGGCCAGCGCGATCTGGCGCAACTGCCGGCTGTCCACCGCGCAGGCCTGCGCGTCGACCTCGAACAGCAACCAGCTGCCGGCCAGGGTCGAGCCGAAGCTCATCGGTGGCAGCGGCGGCACCGCCGCCGCTGCCAACTCGGCTCCCGAGCCCGGCGCGGCCATGGGAAGCGGCAGCGACGGAAACTTGACGCTCGCTTCGTTGTCGATGGCATCGCTCATGATTCGCCCCGCTCCGACGCCGCGCGCGCAGCGAGTTCCCGGTCGAGCTGCGACTGGGCATGCACCCAGGCGACGAAGCCCGGGTCGACCAGCAAGGCCAGTTCGCAAGCACCGGGCTGCAGGCCGGGGACCTGGGCCGACTCGGCCAGCACCGCCGCCGCGGCCACGCCGACCGGAGCGCCCAGCGGTGCGGGAAGGCCCCAGAAATGCAAGGCCTGCTGCTCAAGGACCCGGTGCACGCGCAGCGCGTAACAAACCTCCGCGTCGCGCAGCAACAGGTATTGCGCGGCGACCTCCTGATCTTGCAGGCCCCAGCACTGCTCCAGACCCACGTCGGGCAAGGCCCCCTGCTCGGTCAGCACAAGCGTGTCGCCCCGAGGCAATTGCAGCCTCCGAGGCGTCTCGGCGACCTGGCCCAGCACGGATTCCGCCGGCAGGGCCAGTGTCCATGGGCCCAGGCGCGCCAGTCGCACCTGCAGCACGCCGTGCCAGTTCGACACGTCGAACGCGGGGGCAGCGGGCTGGTGCTCGCCGGCCGGCTCGGCCGAAGTCGCGGCGGGCGGAGCTTCGTCCGGGGCAGGCGCGTCGGCCCGCTCGGCAAGCGCCTGCGCGCGATCCTCGCGCAAGGCCTCGACGATATGCGATGCGGCCTGCGCTGCCGCTTGGGAAGCCGCTTGGGAAGCCGCTTGGGAAGCCGCTTGGGAGGCCGCCTCGGATGCCAAGGCGCGAGCCTGCCCGGCCGCGGCGGTCAGCGCCTCGGAAAGCGTTTCGCGCAGGCCCTCCCAGCCCAGGATCTGTCCCCGCAACAACTCGTTGGTCTGCGCCAGGCTCTGGCGCAAGGGTTCCACGGCCTGCTGCAGGCCCAGCGCGACCTCCGCGACCCGATCCGTGACTGGCGCGGTCCGCTCGACCTCGACCCGTGCCTGGGGCTCGACCTGCGTTTGCGCCTCGACCTGCGTTTGCGCCTCGACCTGCGTTTGCACCTCGACCG
>JAKBNS010000259.1 GCA_021830925.1 Pseudomonadota bacterium
GAGGCGTCGAAGCCCATCGAGGCGTTCACCGCCACGCGTCGCGCCTCGGGGTGTTGCGCATAGATGGCGCCTTCCAGCGCATCCAGCAGGTAGGCGAGGTTGCCGTGTTCGACCATCACGCCCTTGGGCGTTCCTGTCGAGCCGGAGGTGTAGAGCACATAGGCCAGGTGCGCGTCTTCGGCGTCGTCGGCTGTCCCGTCGGTGGCGTCCGGAGTCGGCGCTTGGTGCTCCAGCAGGTCTTGCAGATCCAGGCTGGGGATGCCCAGTTGCGCGGCCGCGGGGGGCGGGTTGAAGTGCCCCAGGATGAGCGCCGGTCGGGCGTCGGCGAGTATGGCATCGAGCCGGGCCATCGGCGTGGCGGGATCCAGGGGCACGAAGGCTGCACCGGCGATCAGCACACCCAGCAGGGCCGGCAGCATGTCCAGTCCACGTTCGACATGCAGGCCGACCAGGCACTCTGGGCCTATACCGGCGTGGCGAAGATGCGCGGCCACGCGGTTCGCGCGCTGGGCCAGTTCGCCGAAACTCAGCATTCCATCCTCGTAGACCAAGGCGGTGCGCTCGGGATGGCGCTTCGCCTGTTCGAGAAATCGCTGATGGACGTGTCTTGGGGCCGTGCTGCGTGCCAGCACTGGACCCTGCACGAACCTGGCTTGGATGCGATCGAACGCGGCGGGGGCGGCCATGTCGAATTCGCGCAGGGGACGCTCCGGATGGGCGAGCACTTGGCTCGACACGGACTCCAGGTGCGTGGCGTATCGCTCTACCTGTTCACGGGACAGGTAGAGGGGGTTGAAGTTCAGCTCGATCAAGAAGTCGCTGTGCTCGGCATAGCGCCTGACGTTGACGGTGAGGGGTACTTGTGAAATTCCGTGGTGGATCGGAATCACCGTATACAGAGACTGCCCCAGGCGCCCCTCGAACTCGAACTCCTCGACCGATACCACAATGTCGAACAGGCGTGTGTGCGTACCCGTATTGGAACCGTGCAGACGACGGATATCGGAAAGGGGAAAGTTCTGATGCCGGTACAGGCGCCGCAGCGTCGTGGCGACGCCGTTCATCGATTCCTCCAGGCTCAGCGCTCCGTCGTAGTGCAGGGGCACCGCAAGCATGGTGCTGAACATGCCGGGTGTGGACTTGTCCTCGCGCGTGGTGCGGTTATGGATGGGAACGCCAATGGTCAGGTCGCGCGCGTTGCGTGACCTTGCGAAGTAGGTGCAGACCAGAGTCAGCACGAAGTGCGTCATGGACAGCCCCCGTGATCGGGACCACGCGTGCATGGGCTGATAGTCCGCCTGGCGCAGCGTCCAGGTCACCTGGTTCCGAGCCGCCGAGAGCGGATCTCGCGGTACCTCGCACCTCTGCGGGAACAGGAGCGATGCGCGTTCAGCCAGTTCGGCGCGCCAGAAGGCCTTGTCCAATGCGTAGCGCGGGGAGCCTCGGTACCGCGTCTGGCGTTCGACGTAGTCGAAGTAATCCGGCAAGGCCGCGGGGGGCGTAGCACCGGAGAGCAGGGCATCGTAGACCCGCGCGACTTGTCGGAACAGGATCCAGATGCTTTGTCCGTCCTGGATGATATGGTGGGATCCGAGGAGGAACAGATACTGCGTCGGCGCGGTACGCACCAGCGCGATGCGCAGCAGCGGCGCTCCGGCCAGGTCATAGGGGCGTACGAGCACTGCGTGCGCGTACGCGGACTGCGCTTGTGGATTGTCGTGCAGTTCGGGGCGTTCCTCGATCTCCAGCGGCAGGGTGTCGGGCGGGGCTACGCGGGCAAGCACCGCCTCGTCGTGGCGCTCGAAGTTCGAACGGAGGACGCGTTGCCGGTGCACGACTTGTCGCACCGCCAAGCAGAGATGCTCCACATCCAGGTCGCCGTCGATGCGGATGTAGCAGCCGATGTTGTAGACAGGCTTGTCGCCGTGAAGGGCCTGATCGAAGTACAGGTCGAGCTGCTGCGGAGATAGCGGGAATTCCTGCGAGGTCATGAAGGTGTGCCATGGTGCCCGGCGCGCCCACTGCGCGGACAATGTATCGATTCGCGACCACAATCTAGCGCATCGACCCGGCCGGAATCGGCCCCGCAGGTCGGGGGATCGACATGAAGGTGCCCGAAACATGCCAATTGTGCGAAAACTGCGGTCCGGCGTGAACCATTTCGCATAAGCTCGACTTTTGTTTGCATCGAAGCCGTGACCGGCTTGCCAGAGCACCGCTTTCCGGGGTACCGTGCGGACCATGAAGCCGGGTCGCGGCGCCTGCCGCCGCCTGGCGTGCCGATCCGCAGCAAGCGAGGTTCGCCATGCCCACCCCTCCGGCCGACATGCTCGAAGGCCTCGAGAAGCGACTCGATCAACTCCCCCTGCTGCCGGAGGTCGTGCGCCGGCTGATGAGCCTGCGCCAGGACAGCCCCGACTATTTCGACCAGGTGGCGCAGGCGCTGCATGGCGATCCGGTGTTCGCCACGCGCCTGCTGCAATACGCCAACTCCGCCGCGCTGGGCGCCGGGCGACCGATCACCACCATCCAGGAAGCCATGCTGCGCGTGGGCGCCCGCGGCGCGGTGGACCTGGTTCTGGCGCACTCGGCGGTGCGCGTCTTCGAGCCGGGCAGCGACTGGGAGGCCGGCCTGTGGAGGCACTCGGTGGACGTGGCCTGGCTGATGCGCAAGCTATGCGTGCTGGCCATCGACCATCGCGGCGAGCCCGACGAGGCCTATGTGTTCGGGCTGCTGCATGACATCGGACGCTTCGTGCTGTACCTGGAGGCACCCGAGCAACTGCGCGGCGTCGAGGAGACGGACTGGCGCACCCCCGACGAACTGATCGAGGCCGAGACCCGGATCTGCGGCTACACCCACGCGGAGCTCGGCTATCTGGCGCTGCGCAAGTGGCGCCTGCCCGACGCGCTGGCCGAGGCGGTGCGCTGGCACCATACCCGGCCGCTTCCGCTGGACGGCATCGATGGCCGCTACCGCGCGCTGAACGCCCTGCTGCAGGAGGTGGACTGGATCGCCGTGGGTGCCGAGCGCGCCGCGGGTGGCGATGCCGCTGCGCGGTCCGAGTTTCGCAAAGCCCTGGACGGCAAGCTGCAACTGCGCCTGCGCGGAACCCTGGACGACCTCGAGTTCACGATCCAGGAGGCGCTGCGCGAGTCCCGGCGTATGCTCACCGCATTGCACCTGCAGTGACAAGGGACGAGGGGACGCGATGGCTTCGATGATCCTGCTCGGCACGCGCAAGGGAACCGTGCTGCTCGACCGCGGCGCGTCGAGCTGGCGCCCGCGTGCGATCGAGCATGCGGGGATCCCGGTGTGCTACGCGGCGCGCGACCCGCGCGACGGCACCTTGTGGGCCTCGCTGGACCACGGCCATTGGGGCCCGAAGTTGTCGCGTTCGCGCGACGGCGGCGCCACCTGGCAGGATCTGTCCTCCCTCAAATACCCCGCTGGCGCGCGCTACATCGTCCAGTACCTGCCGACCCCGGACTTCGACCCCGCGGCGCCGGCGGCGCAGCCGGAGTACCGCGACGCCACGGTCTACAAGATCTGGAACCTGGCCTTCGGCAACGCCGACCAGCCCGGCCGCCTGTACGCGGGCACCATTCCCGGCGGCCTGTTCGTCAGTGACGACGGCGGCGACACCTGGGAGCTGAATCGCCCGCTGTGGAACCACGAAAGCCGTGGCGGGGACCTGTTCGCCGGCGACGCGACCCACGAGAACCGCTGGTTCGGCACCCCGGCCAGCGTGGACTACGGCGTGTTCGAGCCGGGGATCCACTCCATCGTCGTCGATCCGCGCGACGGCCGGAACCTGCTCGTGGCAGCGTCGTCCGCCGGCGTGCTGCGCAGCAGCGACGGCGGCCGGAGCTGGGCCGGCTGCAATCGGGGCATGCTCAATGACTACCTGCCCGATCCGCGGGCCGAGTGGGGGCACGATCCGCATTTCGTGACCGCCTGCGCGGCGCAGCCGGACCGGGTCTGGCAACAGAATCACTGCGGCATCTTCCACAGCGAGGACGGGGCCGCGAACTGGCGCAAGGTCAGCCAACCCGAGACCGGGGCGCATTTCGGTTTTCCCGTCGCGGCCGACGCGGCCGACGGGCGCACCGCCTGGGTGGTGCCGGCGCGGGCCGATTCCCATCGCATGGCCATCGGCGCCGGGCTGTTCGTGGCGCGCACCGAGGACGGCGGGCGCTCGTGGACCGAACTGCGCAAGGGCCTGCCGCAGGAACACTCCTACGACATCGTGCTGCGCCACGCGCTCGACGCGTCGGACGACTGCCTGTGTTTCGGCACCACCACCGGGAATGTCTACCTGTCCGAGGACCGCGGCGATTCCTGGCGCTGCCTGGGCCACAACTTCCCGCCGGTCTACTCGGTGCGTTTCGGCTGAGGGCCATGGCGACGGTGGAGATCACCCGGCACCTGCACCGCTTCTTTCCCGCGCTGCAGGCGGGAAGCATCCAGGTGGAGCCCGGGCCGGTCGCCGAGGTGCTGCGGGCGGTGGACCGCCTGGCCCCGGGCTTCACCGACTACGTGCTCGACGAGCGCGGCGCGCTGCGCCGCCACGTGGCGCTGAGCATCGATGGCCGCGTCGTGGTCGATCGCGCCACGCTGCGCGACCACGTGTCCGGGACCTCGGTGGTGCACGTGTTCCAGGCGCTGACCGGCGGGTAGGGCGCGAGGGCGGGACAGGACCCTAGGACGAAGCCTGCTGGCGGCCTGCGCGCTCGGCCACGAATTCGGCTTCGATGCGCAGGTGCACGGTGTCGCCCACCAGGCCCGGCCAGGCCTTCAGGCCCAACTGACTGCGCGAGAACTCGCCGGTGGCCGAGAAGCCCAGCGTGGGCGCGCCGGTGACCGGGTCGACGCCGTAGCCGTTGAATCGCACCTGCAGGCGCAGCGGCACGCGGTCGGGGCCGAGGCTGAGCACCCCGCTCACGTCGCCGTGCCGAGGCGCGGTGGCCTGCCAGCCGTGGGCCCGCAGCACGATGAAGGGCTGCCGCGCGGAGTCCAGCATGGCCGGCGAACGCAACTCCCGGTCCAGCAGCGGCACGTTGGTATCCACGCTGTCGGTGCGCACCCGGGCTTCGAGGCTCGCGCCGGCCGCGCCGCCCGCGGGCCAGAGCAGCGTGGCCTGCACGCGGTCGAATCGCATGACGGGTCGGGAAAAGCCCAGGTGGTCCACCGAGAACACCACGCTGCAGTGCTCGGGGTCGAGCCGATACGTCCCGGCCGGCACCGCGGCCAGGCTGCGGTCCTGCACGCGCAGCGCGGAACGCAGCTCGGCGCAGCCGCCGAGCGCCAGCAGGGCCGCGGCGAGGCCGAGGAACAGGAGGCGACGTAGCGGCAGGCAAGTGCGCATGCGGGCGGGGCGTGTCGGGTGGAGTCGTTCCAGCATAACCCGAGCGCGTCGACGGGAGCGGGCCTACCATGGAACGTGGGCGCCGGCCGCGCGCGGCGCTGCGAGCGGGCGATCCGCCTCTCCTCCGATTCGTCCTTCCCTTCCGTCGAGTCCGTACCGATGCAAGCCCCCATCACCAACCCCGGCATGTTGTCCCCGTTCCACCTCGCGTTCCCGGTGCACGACCTCGCGCTCGCCCGCCAGTTCTACGGCGGCCTGCTCGGTTGCCCGGAAGGCCGCAGTTCCGAGGACTGGGTGGATTTCAATTTCTACGGGCACCAGATCGTCGCCCACCTCGCGCCCGGCGAGACCGGCGCGGTGGGGCGCAGCGCCGTGGACGGCCACGGCGTGCCGGTGCGTCATTTCGGGGTGGTGCTGCCGATGGCCGACTGGGAAGCGCTGTCGCAGCGCCTGCAGGCGCACGGCGTGAGCTTCGTGATCGAGCCCTACATCCGTTTCAAGGGCCAGCCCGGCGAGCAGGCCACGATGTTCTTCCTCGATCCCTCGGGCAACGCCATCGAGGTCAAGGCCTTCGCCGACATCGGCCGGCTGTTCGCCAAATAGCCGCGGGCAGCGCTGCTCCACGCAACCTCGGCGGCGGCGCGGGCGCTCACGCGCCGTGCCTGGTGTTCGCTGGTGCCGGGAGGGGGACTCGAACCCCCACACCATTTCTGGCGGCGGATTTTGAGTCCGCTGCGTCTACCGATTCCGCCATCCCGGCCAAGCCCGCCATTATTCCACACCGCGTGCGCGGGGCTCAGCCGGTGTTGCGCAAACCCGCCGCGATGCCGTTGATGCTCAGGTGGATGCCGCGGATGGTGCGCTCGTCGGTCTGGCCCTCGCGGAAGCGGCGCAGCAGCTCCACCTGCAGGTGGTTCAACGGGTCGATGTAGGGGAAACGCGCGCGGATCGATCGCGCCAGCGTGGGATTGGTCTGCAGGAACTGCGACCAGCCGGTGATGTCGCGCAGCGCCTGCACGCTGCGCTGCCATTCCTTCTCGATGGAGCGGTACACGCGGCGGCGCAGCGCGGTGTCGCCCACGAGCTGCGCGTAGTTCGACGCCACGGCCAGGTCGGTCTTCGACAGCACCATGTCCAGGTTGGACAGCAGGGCCTGGAAAAACGGCCATTGGCGATGCATGCGCGCCAGCAGCTCCGCACCCTCGTCGCCGCGCTGCTCCACGAAGGCCTGCACGGCGGAGCCAAAACCGTACCAGCCCGGCAGCGCCACGCGGCACTGGCCCCAGGAGAAGCTCCAGGGAATCGCGCGCAGGTCGCCGAGTTCTGTGCTGGCCTTGCGCGAGGCCGGGCGGCTGCCGATGTTGAGCCCGGCGATTTCGCGGATCGGCGTGGCGGCGTAGAAGTACTGGGCGAACGAAGGGTCGGCGTAGACCAGCTCGCGGTAGGCATGCATGGCCGATTGCGACAACTGCGCCGCGGCCTCGCGGAAGCTTTGCGGCGCCGCCACGCGGGTGCCGCGCCGGCCCGTGCCGGAGCCCGGCTGGCGCGCGCTGAGCAGCGTGGCTTCGAGCGTGGCAGCGACCAGGGTCTCCAGGTTGCGCCGGCCGATCTCGGCGTTGGCGTACTTGCTGGAGATCACCTCGCCCTGCTCGGTCAGTCGGATGCTGCCGCCCACCGTGCCCGCCGGCTGGGCCAGGATGGCCTCGTAGCTGGGGCCGCCGCCGCGGCCCACGCTGCCGCCGCGGCCGTGGAACAGGCGCATGCGGATGCCGTGCTGCTCGCCCAGGCGGCCGAACAGCTCGGCCAGCGCCACCGAGGTCTTGTGCAGTTCCCAGTTCGACGTCAGGTAGCCGCCGTCCTTGTTGCTGTCGGAGTAGCCCAGCATGATCTCCTGCAGGGAGCCCGAGGCCGCCACCAGTTCAGGGATGCCGGGAAGCTCGTACAGGCCCTGCATGATCTGCGGCGCGTTGCGCAGGTCGGCGATGGTCTCGAACAGCGGCACCACGATCAGCTCGACTCGTGCGCCCTCGGCGCCCAGGGTGCCGTGCAGCAGCCCGCACTCCTTTTGCAGCAGCAGCACTTCGAGCAGGTCGCTGACGCTTTCGGTGTGGGAGATGATGGCCTGGCGCACCGCCTGTTCGCCCAGGCTGCGACGGGCCGCGCGCGCGGCCTCGAACACCGCCAGCTCCGAGACGGTGAGCTCGGCGTACTGCGCATCGGGCACGCGCAGCGGGCGCGGGTCGCGCAGCATGCGCAGCAGCAATTCGATGCGCGCGGCCTCGTCGAGCCCGGAGTAGTCGTGGCACAGCTGCGCCTGCCGCAGCAGATCGGCCAGCACGGCCTCGTGCTTGTCGGAGCTCTGACGCAGGTCCAGCGTGGCCAGATGGAAGCCGAAGACCTCCACCGCGCGCAGCAGCGGTGCCAGGCGCATGCCGGCCAGGGCCTGCGCGTGGTGGGCCTGCAGCGAATCGCGCACGATGCGCAGGTCGGTGGCCAGCGCCTCGGCGTCGGGATAGGGCTCGGCGGGACCGACCTCGTGGCGCAGCGCCTGGGTGCCACCGAGTTTGCGCAGCGTGGCCGCCAGGCGCGCGTACACGCCGATCAGCGCGCGGCGATAGGGTTCATCGCGCCGGTGGTCGCTGGTGTCCGGCGAAGCCTCGGCCAGCGCCAGCAGTTGCGGGCTCGCGCTGGCCAGCATCAGCGACACCGAGAGTTCCGAGCCGAGCGCATGCACCTGGTCGAGGTAATGGGTCAGCGCGGTGCGCGCCTGCAGGCGCAGCGCGTACTCCAGGGTCTCGGCGGTGACGAAGGGGTTGCCGTCGCGGTCGCCGCCGATCCAGTGCCCCATGCGGAAGAACGAGGGCAGGCGCCAGGGCTTGCCGTCCGGGCGCGGGAACAGTTCGTCCAGGTCCTGCTCCAGGTCCAGGTACAGGCGCGGCACTTCCTGGAAAAAGGTGCTGCCGTAGTAGGACAGCGCGTTCTTGATCTCGTCCGACACGCGCAGCTTGGTGAAGCGCAGCAGGCGCGTCTGCCAGATCTGGGTGATGCGCGCCTGCAGTTCGGCGTCGAGCTGGCCCCGGCGGCGCGGCGCCATCGGCGCGTCGCGCTGCGCCAGCAGGCGCGCGATCTCGCGCTCGGCGTCCAGCAGGCTCTTGCGCTGCACCTCGGTGGGGTGGGCCGTGAGCACCGGCGCGATCAGCGAGTGTGCGAAAAACTCCTCCAGCTGCTCGGGCGACACCTCGGCGCGGCGCAGTTTGTCCAGCGCGGCGCGCACGCTGCCGGGCTGCGGGCGCTCGCTGGCCAGTTCGTGGGCCTGGCGCCGGCGCAGCACGTGGCGGTCCTCGGCCAGGTTGGCCAGGATCGAGAAATAGCTGAAGGCGCGGATCACGCTGACCGCCTGGTCGCGCGACAGGCCCTCGAGCAGCCGGCCCAGCATGCGGCGCTGGCGTGCGTCGCCCTCGCGATGAAAACGCACGGCCAGCTGGCGCACCTGCTCGACGGTGTCGAACATCGCCTGCCCCTCCTGCTCCCGAATCACCTCGCCCAGCATGCGGCCGAGCAGGCGGATGTCGTCGAACAGGGCGGTATCGTCGGGCACGGGCGGCTTGGGCGGCATGGATCTCGGGCGGGCAGGGCGGCGTCCGCGGGGGCGGGCGCGGGGTGGACGAAGGGGGGAGGGCCCGTCCCGGCAGCACCGGTCGGACCTCCCGATGCTAGCAGCGCGACCGCGTGGCGGAATCGGGTGAGGTACGGGTGGGGCCCCCTCCGGTACTTCAACAGACTGCTAGGATCGCGCGCATGTCCGAAGCCTCCGATTCCTCCCGTTCCTCCTCCGAAGCCCGCGGCGCGGGCCTGATCATCGCCTCGCGCGAGAGCCGCCTGGCGATGTGGCAGGCCGAGCACGTGC
>JAKBNS010000199.1 GCA_021830925.1 Pseudomonadota bacterium
ATTTCGGCGCTGGCCGGGTCGCCGCGCAAGCTCGCGTCGGCAGCCAGCACGGGCCAGCGTGCCTGCAGCGCACTGCGCCGACTGGTGGCGCGCCCCTCGGCTAGCAGCGCCGCCGCCGCGGCGCGCGACTGCTCGGCCTGCACGAGGTCGAGTTCCAGGCGGCTGGCGTCGCCCAGTCGCTGGCGCCGGCGCACCGTGTCGGCCTGGCGCTCCAGGGCCTGCGCGGAGGCGCGTGCCAGTTCGGCGTCGGCGTCGGCCAGTTGCGCATCGAACCAGGCGCGCAGCACCTGGTCCAGCAGGTCCCGGCGTGCGCTGCGCAGCGCGTCGCGCGACTGCGCGGCCAGCGCGTCGGCCAGGTCACGGTCGGCGCGGGCCTGCGCGGGCAGGCGAATCGGTCGGTTCAGAAGCAACTGCCATTCGGCGTAGCGCCCGTTGTCCGGCGGCTCGTCGACGCGGCGTTGCTGCAACTGGGCCTGGGCCGTGAACTCCTGCGAACCGACGCGCAGCGCGTCGCCGCGCGCATCCGCGGCGTCGCGCAGTGCGCGCGCCTCCGCCAGCGACGGCGCCTGCACCAGCAGTTCGTGCAGCAGGTCCGCACGCGGCAGCGTGGGCTGCATCGGGGCGGAGCCCTCGGGCACCGGGCGGGCGGCTGTGGTCGCATCGGAGGCCGCGGCGGCCGCGCCGGGCCGCGGCATGGAGGAGGCCGCGGCGGTGGCGCAGGGCAACGCGCCCAGGCAGGCGGTGGCCAGCACAAGGACTTGCAGCGGTTTCATGCCTGATCCTCCGTCGCCGAGGTTTCGGCGCCGCGTGCGTTGCCTGGCACGCCGAAGCGAGCGAACAGCAGCGGCAGCAGCACCAGGGTGAGTACGGTGGAGCTGAGCAGCCCGCCGACCACCACCACCGCCAGGGGTTTCTGGATCTCCGAGCCCGGCCCGCTGGCGGAGAGCAGGGGAATCAGACCCAGCGCGGTGATGCTGGCGGTCATCATCACCGGGCGCAGCCGGCGCATCGAGCCCTCGCGCACCGCCTGCCCCAGCGGCAGCCCGCGCTGCAGCAGCTCGTTGAAATGGCTCACCAGCACCACGCCGTTGAGTACCGCGATGCCCAGCAGGGCGATGAACCCCACCGAGGCCGGCACCGACATGTATTCCCCGCTGGCCCACAAGGCCAGCACGCCGCCCACGAGTGCGAAGGGAATGTTGGCGAACACCAGCACCGATTGACGCAGCGACCCGAACGTGGTCATGAGCAGCACGAAAATCAGCCCCAGGGCCAATGGCACCACCAGCCCCAGCCTGGCGGCGGCGCGTTGCTGGTTCTCGAACTGTCCGCCCCATTGCAGGCGCACGCCTTCGGGCAGCTTGACCTGGGCCGCGACCGCGCGCCGGGCCTCGTCGACGAAGCCCACCAGGTCGCGCCCGCCCACGTTGGCCTGCACGGTGGCGAAACGGCTGCCGTCCTCGTGGGTCACCAGTACCGGGCCCAGCGTGGGGCGCAGACGGGCCAGGTAGGACAGCGGCCAGCTGCGCCCATCCGGCCCGGTGATGCGCAGGTTCGCGAAACTCTGCGGCTGCTCGCGCAGCGCGGCGCCGCCGCGCAGCAGCAGCGGGGTGCGTCGGACTCCCTCGAGCACCACGCCGACCTGCTGGCCCTCGACCAGCGCGCGCAGGTCGCTTTGCAGGCTCTGCACGTCGAAGCCCGCGCGCCCGGCCGCCAGCCGGTCCACGTCCACCGTGAGGTACTGCACGCCCTCGGTGCGCGCGGCCAGCACGTCCTGCGCGCCGGGCAGGCCGCGCAGGACCTGCGCCACCTGCTGGGCCAGGCCGCCGAGTTGCTGCAGGTCGGGTCCGAAGATCTTCACCACCAGGTCGCCGCGCGAGCCGGTGAGCATTTCCGACACCCGCATCTCGATGGGTTGGGTGAAGGTGTAGTCCACGCCGGGGAAGCGCTGCATCACCTTGCGGATGGCCTCGATCACCTGGGCCTTGTCGCCGCGCCACTCGGAGGCCGGTTTGAGCACCAGGAAGGTGTCGGTCTCGTTCAGGCCCATCGGGTCCAGGCCCAGATCGTCCGAGCCGCTGCGGGCGATGATGGCGCGGATTTCAGGCACCTGCTGTAGCAGCGCGCGCTGCACCCGCAGGTCCAGCGCCGCGGTGGCGCCCAGGCCCACCGAGGGCAGCTTCTGCAATTGCAGGATGATGTCCCCTTCGTCCAGCGTGGGCATGAAAGTCTTGCCCACCCGGGTGTAGGCGATGCCGGCCGCCAGCAGCGAGGCCAGTGCGAGCACGACCACGGTGCGCGCATGGCCGAAGCTCCAGTCGAGCACGCGCGCGTAGCCGGCGCCGAGCTTGCGCACCAGCCAGGGGTCGCGATGCCCCACGTCGCGCAGCAGCATGGACGCCAGCACCGGCACCGTGGTCAACGCGATGAGCAGCGAGGCGCCCAGCGCGAACACGATGGTCAGCGCCACCGGCCGGAACAGCTTGCCCTCCAGCCCCTGCAGGGACAGCAGGGGCAGGAACACGATGCCGATGATGGCCACACCCGAAAGCACCGGGCCGGCGACTTCCGAGACCGCGCGCATCACCCGCGCCAGGCGGTCGCTGGTGGCCGCACCCGGGCCGCCGCTGGCGGCGCGAGTCGGGTCGTGGCTCATGTGGCTGACCAGGTTCTCCACCACCACCACCGCGGCGTCCACCAGCATGCCCAGCGCGATGGCCAGGCCGCCCAGGCTCATCAGGTTGGCCGACAGACCGGCCCAGCGCATGAGCACGAAGGTGGCCAGCGCGGAAAGCGGAAGGGTCAGCGCCACCACCAGCGCGGCGCGCCAGTTGCCCAGGAAGGCCAGCAGCATGACCACCACCAGCACCACCGCCTCGGCCAGCGCGCGCATGACCGTTCCCACCGCGCGCCCGACCAGCTGGCTGCGGTCGTAGAACACGCGCAGCTTCATGCCCTGGGGAAGTCGAGGCTCGACCTCGGCCAGGCGGGCACGGACCCCGGCGATCACCTGGGAGGCATTCGCGCCGCGCAGTGCCAGCACGATGCCCTCGACGGCCTCGCCCTTGCCGTCCTCGGTGACGATGCCGTAGCGCGTGCTGCTGGCCATGCGCACCTCGGCCACGTCGCCCACCCGCACCACGCCCGTGGCGCGGGCGGCGAGCACCGTGTCGCGAATGTCCGCGGCATCCCGGAAGGCTCCCTGCACCCGCACGATGCGGGTTTCCTCGCCTTCGTCCAGACGCCCGGCGCCGTCGTTGCTGTTGTTGGTGGTCAGCGCCGCGCGCAGGGCTTCCAGGCCCACGCCCTGCGCGGCCATGCGCGCCGGATCGGGCACGACCTCGAACACGCGCTGGTCGCCGCCCAGCATGTTCACGTCGGCCACGCCGGGCACGGTGCGCAGGGCCGGGCGCACCAGCCACTGCAGCGCACTGCGTTTTTGCGCCAGGCTGGCGGGCCCCTCCACGGTGAACATGAACACGTCCGACAGCGGCGTGGTGATCGGCGCGAGTCCGCCTTGCACCGACGGCGGAAGATCCGCGCGCACGTTGGACAGGGCCTCGGCCACCTGCTGGCGCGCCCAGTAGACGTCGGTCCCTTCCTCGAAGTCCACGGTGACGTCGGCGATGCCGTATTTGGAGATGGAGCGCACGATGCGCTTGCGCGCGATGCCCAGGACTTCCTGCTCGATGGGCAGCACGACACGGGTCTCCACCTCCTCGGGGGTCATGCCCGGCGCCTTCATGATCACCTTGACCTGCGGCGAGGACACGTCCGGAAAGGCGTCGACCGGCAGCGCGCGCCACGCGAACACGCCGGCCGCGGCGAGCGCCAGGGTCGCGCCCAGTGTGACCAGGCGCTGGCGCAGCGCCGCATGGGTGAGGGCGTGCAGGATCATGGCTTGCCGCCCGCGTTGGACTTGAGCGCGGCCACGCCGCTGATGGCGACCTGCTCGCCGGCGCGCAGCGGACCATCCACGATCACCGCCTCGGGCAGGCGCGCGACCACGCGCACCGGCACCACGCGGAAGCCCTGCGGTGCCTCCACCAGCACCGATTCACGCTGCTCCAGGCTGGTCAGCGCGGCCGGCGGCACCGCGAACAGCCCCGCGCGCGCGGGCAGATGCACCCGCGCCTGCACCAGGGCGCCGGCGCGCAGGCCCGCGGATTCGCTCAGGCGTGCCCGCAGCACCACATGCTGGCCGGCAGCAAGCGCCGGGGCCACCGCCAACAGCACGCCACGGGCCGCGCTGCCGACCACCTCCACCGTGGCGCCGGCATGCACGGCGGCGGCCTGCTCGGCACCGGCGTCCATCTCGAGGGCCAGCACCTGGCCGGACAGCACGTGGAACAGCGGCGCGCCTGCCTCGACGCGCTGGCCGGGCAGGGCCTGCGCCTGCGCCACGACGCCGTCGATCGGGCTGCGCAGGCGCACCTGGCCGTCCAGTCCGGTGCCGGCCCCGCGCAGGCGCAGCGCCAGGCGGCGCTCGCGCAGCATGGCGCCGGCCTGGCGTTCGCGCGCGGCCGCGGCCTGCGCCCGGGAGGCGGGAATGATGCCCTCGGCCAGCAGCGTGGTGTCGCGCCGGTTCTGCTCGCGGGCCAGATCGAACTGGATGCGCGCGTCGTCGGCGTCGCGCTGCAGTTGCGCGACCTCGGCGCTTTGCATCTCGCCCAGCAACTGACCCCGGCGCACCGCATCGCCGGCCGCGGCGTCGACGCGCGTGAGCACGCCGGCCGCCGGGGCGGCCACGAGTGCCTGGGCCTGCGCGGGCACCACCACGCGCGCCGGCAACTCGAGGGAGGCGGACGCGGCAGGGCGGACCTCGGCGACACGCACGCCGAGGGCGGTGCGCTGGGCGGCGTCGACCCGGATCAGGGCGTGCTCCGGCGCGGATGCCGCGGGGGGCGCGGCGCCTGCCGCGATCCAGGGCAGGGCCAACAGCAGCGGGAGCACGAGCCGTGCCCTCGCGAGAGCGCGGACGGAAGGGCTTTGGCGATGCATGGCGTTCTCCAGGCTGCCTGGGACCGGGCGCCTTGCGGCCGCCGACGGTCCGTGCGGATTTGTTGTCAGGGAAAATACTAGGTCTGGATACAAGTAGAAACATTGCAACGCATCAAGCTTTGGGCGATTCGAGACCGCACGCCTGGGCGCGCCCACGCCGTTCTTGCGCGCTAGCATGCGCATCGGGCGTGCGCCGCGTGCGCCGTTCCCCCGGCATCGACGGAGACAGCACCATGCAGGTCACGACTTCCGCGCAGGACTACGCCTTTCAGACGGTTCGACACGTCGAGGCCGGGGCGGGTGCCTGCGCACGCCTGGGCGAACTGGCGCTGCGCTACGCCCCCGAGGCGCGCACGGCCATGCTGGTCACCGATGCCGGTGTGCGCAAGGCCGGATTGCTGGAGCCCGCGCTGCAGGCCCTGCGGGCGGGCGGCCTGCAGGTGCAGGTGTTCGACGGCGTGCAGGCGGACCCGCCGGACCACGTGGCCCTGTTCGCCTGCACCCAGGCGCGCGAGGCGGGCGCGGGGCTGGTGATCGGTTTCGGCGGCGGCAGCAGCATGGACGTGGCCAAGATCGTGGCCTGCCTGGCCCACCCCGACAACCGTCTGGAACTGCCCCAGCTGTACGGTGTGGAATCGGTGCGGGCGCGCCGGCTGCCGCTGCTGCAGGTGCCGACCACCGCGGGCACCGGCTCCGAGGTCACGCGCGTGGCCATCGTCACCACCGGCGCCACGACCAAGTCGGGCATTGTCAACGCCGCGTTGCTGGCCGACGCCGTGCTGCTCGATCCCTCCCTGACCCTCGGCTTGCCGGCCGCCGCGACCGCGGCCACCGGCATCGACGCCATGGTGCATGCCATCGAGGCCTACACCAGCGCGCGGCGCAAGAATCCCATGTCCGACATGCTGGCGCGCGAGGCACTGCGCCTGCTGGGCGGCAGCCTGCTGCGCGCGGTCGAACACGGCGAGGACCTCGAGGCGCGGGAACGCATGCTGCGCGGCGCCATGCTGGCCGGCATGGCCTTCGACAACGCGCCGGTGGCGGCCGTGCACGCGCTGGCCTATCCGCTGGGCGGCATC
Organism: Pseudomonadota bacterium; assembly: GCA_021830925.1. Classification (GTDB taxonomy): domain Bacteria; phylum Pseudomonadota; class Gammaproteobacteria; order Burkholderiales; family Burkholderiaceae_C; genus Thiomonas_A. Next base: position 6,081 of record JAKBNS010000199.1, read on the forward strand.
CATCATCTGCCGCACGGCCTGAGCAACGCGCTGGTGCTGCCGCACGTGCTGCGTTTCAACGAACCCGCGGCCGGCGAGCTCTATGCCGAGCTGGCGCGGGTGCTGTTGCCGCAGGCCGCGCCCGGCGACGCGGGCGCGCGGCAGATGATCGAGCACATGGCCGCGTTGTGCGAGCGCAGCGGGCTGCCCACGCGCCTGCGCGATTGCGGCGTGCAGGCCGAGGGCCTGGAGTTGCTGGCGCGCGAGGCCATGGGGCAGCAGCGCCTGTTGCAGAACAACCCGCGCGCGCTGAACGAGGCCGACGCGCTGGCCATCTACCGGGCCGCCTTCTGATCCACCCCGCCATGTCCGCTCCGCAGCAGCCGGTTCCCGAATTCGCCCATCGCGCGCGCCTGAGCACGCGTTGGGGCGACAACGACGTCTACGGCCACGTCAACAACGCCGTGTACTACCAGTACTTCGACAGCGTGATCAACAGCTACCTGATCGAGCAGGGGGGCCTGGACATCCACGCCGGCGACACCGTGGGCTTCATCGTGCGCTCCGAGTGCGACTACCTGGCGCCGGTGGCCTATCCGGGGGACCTGGAGGTGGGCCTGGGCGTCGAGCGCCTGGGCAACTCCTCGGTCACCTACCGCCTGGGCCTGTTCGACCCGCGCGCCGCGCAGCCGCGGCAGCCCTGCGCGCTGGCGCGCATGGTGCACGTGTTCGTGCGCCGCGCCGACTCGCGCCCGGTGCCGCTGCCCGCGAGCCTGCGCGAGGCGTTGCAGCGCCTGTTGCTCGCCGGCTGAGGTTTCAGTCGAGCAGGGCGCCCAGGCGGCCGAGTGCGTCGTCGATCACCTGCCCCGGCACCGTCTCGATCCTGCGTGCCTTTCGGGCCGCCAGGTCGAGCATGCGGATCTTGTTGACCAGTGCCACACCCTGGGTCTTGCAGCCGCTGCCGGACAGCGAGACCGCGAACCCTGCATGGCGAGCGAAATCGCCGCCCTGCGTGATCGGCGCCACCAGCACGTCGCCGAGCTGGTTGAACGCCCGGGTGGTGAGCACGAGCGCCGGGCGGGTGCCGCGCTGCTCGTGGCCGAGCACGGGATCGAGCGGCACGCTCACGATGTCACCGCGATCGAAGACCGGCATCACCAGACTTCCTGCCCCGCCGGGCGCGCTTGCTCCCACTGCGCGAGGTCCGCGGGCTCGGGCGCACGTGGGTCGCACTGGGCGATGAGATCGGCCAGCACGTACCTGCGCTTGGGCGTGAGCACGATGGTTCCCTCGGGGGTCGTGGTCAAGGCCAGGGCCTGACCGACACCGATTCCCAGGTCCTTCAGCACGGGGGGCGGGACGATCAGTGCGGTGCTGTTGCCCATCTTTTTCAAGACGACTTCCATGTTCGTGCGGCTCGCGATCCTCGGGTGCCCAGTCTAGGTGCCCGAGTATCGTCGTGTCAAACAATGTATTACGGGAGGCAGGGCTTTGCGCTGCATTCCGCGGGGGCTGTTCAGCGCGGGCAGTACAGATCCACGTACTCGTGCACCGGCATCTGGGCCAGGCGGGCGGTGTCGAGCGAGGCGTGCAGGATGGCCTGCTGCTGCCGGGGCGCGAAACGCCGCGCCAGCTTGGCGCGGAACTTGGCTTCCAGCGCCGGTTCACCCTCGGCGCGGCGGCGCTTGTGGCCGATGGGGTATTCCACCAGCACCTCGGGCAGCACGCTGCCGTCCCTGAGCACCACGGCGAGGCCGTTGGCGATGGAGCGCTTGGCGGGGTCGAGGTAGTCGGCGGTGAATTGCGCGTCCTCGACGCAGTGGATGCGAGCGCGCAGCGAGTCGATGCGAGGATCCGCGGCGGCCGCATCCTCGTAGTCGGCCGCCGTCAGGCGCCCGTGCAGCAGGGCCACCGCGACCATGTACTGGATGCAGTGGTCGCGATCGGCCGGGTTGTGCAGCGGGCCCTGCTTGTCGATGATGCGCAGGCAGGCCGCCTGGGTGCGGATGGTGACCGACTCGATGTCCGCCGCGCTGCGACCTTCGGCGGCTAGCCGGGCATGCAGGGCCAGCGCGGCCTCCACCGCGGTCTGGCCGTGGAACTCGGCGGGAAAGCTGATCTTGAACAACACATTTTCCATCACGTAGCTGCCCAGCGGCCGCGCCAGGCGCAGCGCCTTGCCGCCGAAGCTGACCTCCTGGAAGCCCCAGGTGGGCGCGCTCAGCGCCGTGGGGCAGCCCATCTCCCCGGTGCGGGCGATCAGCGCCAGGCGCACCCCGCGGCTGGTGGCGTCGCCGGCGGCCCAGCTCTTGCGGCTGCCGGTGTTGGGCGCATGGCGGTAGGTGCGCAGCGCCTGGCCGTCCACCCAGGCCAGGGAGATCGCGTCGATGAGTTCGGCGCGGCTCAGGCCCAGCAGGCGCCCGGTGACCGCGGTGGTGGCCACCTTGACCAGCACCACGTGGTCCAGCCCGACCTCGTTGAAGGAGTTTTCCAGCGCGAGCACGCCCTGGATCTCGTGCGCCTGCACCATCGCGTCCAGCACGTCGCGCATCACCAGCGGCGGCTTGCCCGCCGCTACCGCGCCGCGGCTGAGCCAGTCGGCCACCATCAGGATGCCGCCCAGGTTGTCCGAGGGGTGGCCCCATTCGGCCGCCAGCCAGGTGTCGTTGAAATCCAGCCAGCGCACCATGGCCCCCAGATTGAAGGCGGCGGTCACGGGATCGAGCTGGTAGGGCGTACCGGGCACTCGGGCGCCGTGGGGCACGACGGTACCCGGCACCACCGGGCCCAGCAGCTTGGTGCAGGCCGGGTAGTCCAGCGCCTCCAGGCCGCAGCCCAGGGTGTCGATCAGGCACAGGCGCGCCGTCTCCAGCGCCAGTCCGAGGAACCGCGTGCGTTCCTGCACGTAGTCGGCGATGTCGACCAGCAGCGGGTCGGGGGCCGGGCGGCCCTGGGGGAGATGGGAGCTCATGTGGGGGATTCTCGCTCAGCGCGTGCGCGGGCGGGGCGGTGTGCTGGTCCGTGGTCCGTGGGCGGTGGGAGGCGGGCGGTGGGAGGCGGGCGGCGGCGGGCTGGCGGTGGCTGCGCCCCGCGCGCGGCCGGCCGGCGGGGTGGTCGGCCCCGGCGGGGCCGACTGCGCTTGCGCTGCTCGGTGCG
>JAKBNS010000035.1 GCA_021830925.1 Pseudomonadota bacterium
GTACTTGTCGGTGGTGAGGGGGCTCCTGTGCCACATGAGCTTTCTGAGCTGATCCCTCGCCCAGAGGTAACGTTTGCTGAAGCCCTCAGGGCCGGCCTGAAGCATTTGATAGTCGACCCAGTTCATGCCAAAGGTGGCCCGTAGGTCATGGAATCGGTACTTAAACTTTGGGTGGGTCTCGCGCACGAAGGGAATGACGCTTCGCTCTATGAATTTGCGCAACGGCCTCCCACTCAATGCTGACCGCCGCAGCGCGGAAGTGGGGTCGCGCCATGCATTGCGGTCTTCTTTGGACTCGTAGTAGGGCTGTCCGTGCTGGGTCAAGAACAGGTAGTTAGCAGGGTCTTCCCCCAAGGCCGTTTTGGCCCGTCTACGGTTGGCGCGCTCTGACACGGTGTACGCATGCAACTGCTCGTAGAGCGCACGCGGCATCGAGAGGTACACGTTCGCAATATCACGCTTGGTGTCGATACCCGTACCCGGACCACAACGAATCTTGTGCGGCCACTGAGCAATATGGTCCGGCGGGAGCATCACGTCTCGGACTCGAAGCGTGAGGACCGTCATCTCGCGCGCGCCCGTCAAGAGTGCGATGTAGTGCATCAGTGCGTACTCGATGTTGCCCAGTTGCTTCAAAGCGCACACTAGTGCCTTCTGCTCGGACACAGGCACCGGGCGCAGCTTGCTTCCATCGCTGATGGTCTCGTCCCACGCGTCCAGGTACTTAGTGACTTTGATGGATACGTCTGTGGTCGTGACCTTGGCGACCTGCTTGAATCCTTTGGCGTCCAGATACGCAATGCCTAGATCAGTCTCAACCCACGGGTCGTTGGTAGGTGAAAAGCGCATGCGCGGATTCCGCATGAGGAAGCGATAGAAGCTGATGACGCTCGACATGCGCCGCGAGGCGGTCGACTTCCTCAACTCACCACCATTGACCTGGCCATGAAGATGATTCCGGTACAGGTAGGTGGGCCTGGCGTACTTTTCGACAGCGGAGAAGTCATCCCACTCAATCGACAGTTCGTCGAGGAACGTCTTGTACGCCGCCAAGTCCTGAGCGACAGGCTTGAGGGAGTCAATGTTCAACGGCCTAGCCTGCGCCCTCTCCAACAGCCACAGGCAAGCCGGTGGCCACGGCACGCCGGCCCCATCGAGCACCATTGGAAGAGAACGAAATTCGGTCCACCGCGTCGCGATAGGCCTAATGGGCTCGCGCCAGTACTTGACGTGCTGACCGCCATGCTGATGTTCGACGGCCAAGCCACCCGCGCCAGGGGTCCTCCGGACCTTGGTCAGTCGGAGTTGAGGCAGGACATGAACACGAGGCTGGTCGAGGCTCGACATGGCGCGGTACGTGTGTCCCTGGTGGTGCCGGCGGTGGGAATCGAACCCACACGCCCTCGCGGGCTAGGGGTTTTAAGCCCCCTGCGTCTGCCGTTTCGCCACGCCGGCAACAGACTGGTCAATGCAGAAGTGTCCACTCTACCAGCAGTACCGGATTGAGCAAAGTGCTCCAAAAGTACCGAGTAGCGGACTTAAAATCCGCCGACCCTAATCAGGTCGTGGGGGTTCGATTCCCCCTCCGGGCACCAGGAAAGCACGATTTCAGGCGTGCAGCCGGCGCGCTCTGCCCCATGCGGTCGGCGATCCGCCAGGCGGCGGTCAGGCGGCGGTTCAACCCCGCCCTTCGTACGGGCTCCCGTCCTTGTGCCCATAGCGCCAGCGGCCATCCTCGCCGAGCGTGGCCAGCAGGTCATCGTCGGGATAGGTGACGCTGTCGCCGGCGCTGCGGTCCCCGACTTCCAGGTACACCACGTCCGCCGCGGAACGGTTGACCAGGTGATGCGCGTCGCCACTGCCTGCGGCAAAGCCGGCGCACATGCCGGGCGCCAGCTCGGTCTCCCCGGCGTCGGTGATCAGCGTGGGAGTTCCTTCCAGCACGTAGAGGAATTCGTCCTGGCGACCGTGGGCATGGCGCAGCGCGGATTGGGCGCCGGGGGCCAGGCGGGAGAGGTTCACCCCGAAGTTGCGCAGCCCGAACAGGTCTCCGAGGGGACGCTTGAGTCGCCCGGACATGCGCGCGGCGAATTCCGGCGGGTAGGCTGAAGGCGTGCTCCGCGGCGGCGCTTCGGCGGCGCGCAATGCGACGGCGCGGGGGGTGGATCGGGGCATGGCGTTCTCCAGGACAGGACGGCTCGACGCCCACGGCCGCCGGCTACGACGCGCCGCCCGCCGGCCGGGGCTTGGAGCCGGAAGGGCACCTCCGGCATGACGGGACCGGTGGCGAACGGGACAGGCGGCCCGAGCCGCTCGGGGCTGCTGGATCGTACGCGCCCGGCGCGAAAGCGCTCCCCCGGGGCGGGACGGGTCATGCGACTCGTTGCGCATCCTTGCCTTGGCGTGGCGCCCCCCTACGGTAATCAGGGATGTTCGGCTGGCAAATCGCGCCCGCATCGGGAAGGCCCTAGACTGAAACAAAACGTATTCGCCATCGACCCCTTCAAGGAGTTTTTCATGCTGAGATGGGTTGTGATATTTCTGATCGTCGCGCTGGTGGCCTCCGTGTTCGGATTTGGAGGTGTCGCATCGGCGGCGACCGACATTGCGAAATGGATTTTCTACTTTGCAGCAGCCGGGTTTGTAATCAGTCTGGTACTTGCCGTGTGGGCCTTGCGAAAAATCTGATGGTCCCCGCGCCCTGCCCCTGTTCTCCGGAGTTCCCAAGCCCTCGTCCGCGGACGGCCCGCACTCCCGGCCGCGCGGGGATCTTCCCCCCCAAGGAGTTTTCATGCGAACCGAGACTTTTGCATTGCTGGTCAAGGACCATAAGGTGGTCGAAGGAATCATCGACGAATTGCTCGAAACCCGTGCGTCGGACAAGAAGCGGCGTCAGGATCTTCTGAATACCCTGAAAAAGGAACTGCAGACTCACGAGGGCATTGAAGAGAGTGTTGTCTATCCGCTCCTGGAGGCCAAGAAATCCACCCATGACCTGACGCTGGAGGCTTATCAGGAGCACCACGTGGTGGATATTCTCCTGGAAGAACTGGACGCGCTGGATTTCAAGGACCAGGACTGGAAAGCCAAGCTCACGGTCTTGCAGGAAAACCTGGAGCATCATGTGAAGGAGGAAGAAGACGGCCTTTTCCCGCAGGCGGAGAAGGTGCTCACGAGCGAGCAGCTGAAGCACATCGAGCAGCGCATCGCCGAGGCCAAGTCCTCCTGAGCCGGAACCCTGCCCCGGGAGGCGCGCGCCACGTACCATCGCCCCATGCGCGGAAGACCCAGCCCATGAGCCGAAGGACCCTGCTTTCCTGGAGCAGCGGCAAGGACAGTGCCTGGGCGCTGCATGTGCTCCGGCAGGACCCGGGTGTCGAGGTGACCGGTCTGTTCTGCACGGTGAACGCGGCCTTCGAGCGCGTCGCGATGCACGGCGTGCGCCTCGAACTGCTGCGTCGCCAGGCCGCGGCGGTCGGCTTGCCTCTGTCGCTGATCCCGATTCCCCATCCCTGCAGCAATGCCGACTACGCGCGGGCCATGCAGGCCTTCGTGGCGCAGGCTCGCGACGACGGCATCGAGGTCTTCGCCTTCGGCGACCTGTTCCTGGCCGACGTGCGGCGCTACCGCGAGGAGCAACTGCAGGGCAGCGGCATCGCGCCTCTGTTTCCGCTTTGGGGATCGCCCACCGCGGAGCTGTCGGCCGCCATGATCGCCGGCGGGCTGAAGGCGGTGATCACCTGCATCGACCCGAAGCGCCTCGCACGCGGCTTCGCCGGGCGCGCGTACGACGCGGCCTTCCTGGCCGACCTTCCGGAGGGTGTCGATCCCTGCGGCGAGTTCGGCGAGTTCCACAGTTTCGCCTGCGACGGCCCGATGTTCGCCCGGCCCGTGGCGCTGCGGGTGGGCGAAACGGTGGAACGCGAGGAGTTCGTGTTCACCGACCTGCTGCCGGCGCACGGCACGGCCGTCGCGCCGTAGCCCCCCGTCCGCCCTCCCGCGGCGGTTGCGCGCGCTGGAGACGGCCGTGCTATGCGGGCGCGACCACGTACGCGGACACGGTTGTGCTCCACGCGCTGGAGCTCCGTCCCCCACGGTCGACCGGGATGTTCTGCCAGGACTCCGGCGCCAGCCCGGATGGTCTTAGACTGAAACTCAACACGGCGGAATTCAAACCCCTCAAGGAGTCTTTCATGCTGAGATGGGTGGTGATATTTCTAATCGTGGCGCTGGTGGCCTCGGTGTTCGGGTTCTTCGGAGTCGCATCGGCTGCGGTGGGAATCGCGAAGCTGATTTTTTTCATCGCGGTCGTCGGCTTCGTGATCAGCCTGGTGATGCATTTGCTGAGCGGCCGAAGGCCCTGAGCTGAACGCGCCGCGCGCGTTCAGCTCGCGCAGCTTCAGGAAGGCCATGGCCGCCATCTCTGCGTCGTTGAAGGGATCATGCGCATCGCGTGAGGGCAGGTCGAGGTCGCGCATCATGCTCTGCAGGCGCAGGTCGATGCGCACGTTGCCCTGGCGCGCCCAGTCGGGCAACTGACGCAGCTTGTGGTCGTGGTACAGCGCGGAGACCTCGATGCGCTGCTGGGGCAGCCCGATGCCCAGCCAGGGACGCAGTTCGCGCTCGATCATCGCCACATCGAATTCCAGGTAGTAGCCCACCAATGGACGGCTGCCGACGAAGCGCAGCAGCCTGTCCAGCGCCTCGCGCACCGGCAGTCCGTTCGCCAGGTCGCGCCCTCGCAGACGGTGCACGCGCGCGCTGTCGCCCGGCTCGCCGCGCGGGCGCACCAGCAGTTGCAGGCGCTGGCTGCTCAGGATGCGATGGTCGACGACGCGCACCGCCGCCACGGCGATGATTTCGTCGCGCCGCGGGTCGAGTCCGGTGGTCTCGCAGTCCAGCGCCACCCATTCGCGCGGCGGGGGCGGGGCGAACAGGAAGCGATAGGCGGGGTCGCGCAGCCGGCGCAGGCCCCGGCGCCTGCGCCACGCTCCCAGCCACCGCGCACCGAGGCCTTGCATGGCGGAGGCCCGCGCTCACAGCCTGTCGAGCTGGAAGCGCCGGTGCAGCATGCCCCGGAAGCGCTTGACCACGCCCAGCGCGTCCTTGAGCAGACTGCGTTCCAGCGAGCCCAGTTGCCGCGGATCCAGCAGCCCGGTCACCGCCTGGCGTCGCTCGAGCTGATCCAGCCCGGCCTGCAGGCGCAGTTCCATCAGCACGTGCAGCGCCTGCAGCAACTCGTCGGCCTCGACGTGGCCGAGCAGTCCCTGCGCGGCCAGGGCCGCGATGCGTTCCTCGGTGCCGCTGCCGGCGATGCCGGCCGCCAGCGCCAGGCTGCGCACGCCGTGGACCAGGGCGAACATGCCCTCCTTCTTCAGATCGATGGCCTGGTTCGCTTCGCCCAGCAGTCGGGCCCACCAGGCCGTACCGGCGCCGAAGGCATCGATGGCCGAGGCGAAGCGGGCAAGCAACATGTCGTCGCCGGGTGCCTCGTGCAACACCCGTTCGCGCAGTTCGCGCAGCAGCCGCGCGTCGCCGCAGACCGCGCGCGCGTCCAGGAAGATGGCCAGGTCCATCACCTGCTCGGGTCCGCGCTCGTGCAGCCAGGCGCGCAGGGCCGCGGTGAACTCCGCGCTGCTCATGCGCCAGCGCGGGCGGTCCAGCATCACCCCGCCGGGACAGGGCGGGTAACCGAAGTCGGCGAGCGCGGCCACGAAGCGCGTGGCGAGCTCGGGCAGGTCCGGCGGCGCCTGGTAGCCGTCGCGCAGCACCAGTCCGTTGTCCTGGTCGGTCTTCAGGATCTGCTCGCCGCGGCCTTCGCTGCCCATCACGAACAGGCAGCTATTGGCCACCAGCTCAGGCGGCGCGATCAGGCTCCATGCGCGCTGGAACAAACGGGTGTTGAGTTCCGTGACCAGGCCGGCGATGAGCCCGATGCGCGTGCCGCCCCGGTGCAGCAGCGACACCATGCGGGTGATCTTCGAGGCGGCGTCGGCCAGGGCGCCCAGGTCCTGCGCCATGTCGATCTGCACCGTGATCAGGTAGGAATGGTTGGCCAGGAAGCTGAACAGGTCCAGCGCCTCCAGCACGCCCTGGACTTCGCCCGCGCGCAGCACCACGAGCCGATGCACCCGTCCGCGCAGCATGCGCGCCAGGGCCTCGCCGATCGGCTCCTCGGGCGTCGTGGTGAGCAGGTCGAAGGTGGCGAAACGCGCGGCGGCCAGGCGCGCCGGCGGCGTGCCGTCCAGAATCGCCCTCTGCAACGAGGCCCGGGTGAAAATGCCAAGGCGCGCCCCCGGCTGCTCCGATTCGCGCACCAGCACGCTGGACACGTGCTCGGCCTGGAAAATGCCGGCGACCGCGACGATGTCGGTGGCGGCATCGAGCACCCGCACCGGGCGCACGAAGGCGTCGGCCACGCGTGCCATGCCCAGGGCCTGCAGTTCGTGGCGTCCGCGCAGTTCGGCCAGCGCGCCCAGCTTGTCGCTGAGTTCGGCGAACAGCAAGGCGCCGAAGGCCGCATTGGAGCCGATGAGTTCCATCACCGCCTCGCGCGGCAACTCGTAGGCAAGCACTTCCTCGCGCGCCACGAAGCGGCTGCTGCTGCGTCCGGCCATCAGGGCGCGCGCGTCGAAACTGTCCTGCGGGCCGTAGCTGGCCACCACCTGCTCGCCGTCGTGCTGCGCCACCACGCCCTTCATCACCACGTACAGCTGCGCGGGCACGGCGCCCACGTCGAGAATGGTGCGCCCCTGCGGGAAATAGGCCACGTCCACCACTTCGCGCACGCGCTCGCGCTCCTGCGGGCTCAGGCAGTCGAAAGGCGAAGCGGTGAAGTCGAAGGCGTTGGGCATGGCGCGTGCGCGCAAGGGCGCGGGGAAATCCGCGCGGCGGGCGCCGGCCCGCCGCGCGGCCTGGCCTCAGTGGCCCGAGGAGGTCTCGGCGCCCAGCCCGGTCTCGGAGCGCACCTGCTGCGCGGCGAAGGCTTCGCGCTCGGCCTGCGCGCCCGCGCTGCGGTCGAGCAGCGAGAACACCCAGATGCCGACGAAGGCGATGGTCATCGAGAACAAGGCCGGCGAGGCATAGGGAAACAGCGCCGAGCCCTTCGGGAAGCCCAGGGTCGCCTCCCACACCGACGGCGAAACGATGGTCAGCGCGACCGAGGACACCAGCCCGAGGAAGCCTCCGATCACCGCGCCGCGGGTGGTGCAGTCCTTCCACAGCACCGACAGGAACAGCACCGGGAAGTTGGCCGACGCGGCCACCGCGAAGGCCAGGGACACCATGAAGGCCACGTTCTGTTTCTGGAACACGATGCCCAGCAGCACCGCGACCAGGCCCAGCACGACGGTGGTGATGCGCGAGACCTTCAGCTCCGAGCCGCTGTCGGCCTTGCCGGCGCGCAGCAGCGTGGCGTAGATGTCGTGCGACACGGCCGACGCCCCGGACAGCGTGAGCCCGGCGACCACGGCCAGGATGGTGGCGAAGGCCACGGCCGAGATGAAGCCGAAGAACACGTTGCCCCCGACCGCCTTGGCCACCAGCACGGCGGCCATGTTGGCGTTGCCCGCGCCGCCGCGGATCACCCCCTTGGCCACGTCGGCCACCGTCGGATCGGTGAGCACGAGGGCGATGGCGCCGAAACCGATGATGAAGATCAGCACGTAGAAATAGCCGATCCAGGTGGTGGCCCACAGCACCGACTTGCGCGCCTGGCGCGCGTCGGGCACGGTGAAGAAGCGCATCAGGATGTGCGGCAGCCCGGCGGTGCCGAACATCAGCGCCATGCCGAAGGAAATGGCCGAGATCGGGTCCTTCACGAAGCCGCCCGGGTTCATCACCGCCAGTCCGGCCGCCTGTGCCTGCTCGGGAGTCTTGCCGGAGGCGGCGGCCACGGCCGCCTTGACCTGCACCGCCTTGGCGAACAGCGCCTCGGGGCTGAAGCCGTACTGGGCCAGCACCATCAAGGCCATGAAGGTCACGCCGGCCAGCAGCAGGCAGGCCTTGACGATCTGCACCCAGGTCGTCGCGGTCATGCCCCCGAACAGCACGTAGACCATCATCAGCACCCCCACCAGCACCACGGCCACCCAGTAGTCCAGGCCGAACAGCAGCTTGATCAGGGAGCCGGCGCCGACCATCTGCGCGATCAGGTAGAAGGCGACGACGATCAGGGTGCCCGAGGCCGCGAAGGCGCGGATGGGGCCCTGGCGGAAGCGGTAGCCGGCCACGTCGGCGAAGGTGAAGCGGCCCAGGTTGCGCAGGCGCTCGGCCATCAGGAAGGTGATGATGGGCCAGCCCACGAGAAATCCGATGGAATAGATCAGCCCGTCGTAGCCGCTGGTCATGACGGCGGCGGAGATGCCCAGGAAGGAGGCCGCGGACATGTAGTCGCCGGCGATGGCCAGGCCGTTCTGGAAGCCCGTGATGCCGCCCCCCGCGGTGTAGAAATCGGCCGCCGAGCGGGTACGCGACGCGGCCCACTTGGTGATCCACAGCGAGGCGGCCACGAACACCGCGAACATGACGATCGCGGTCACGTTGATGCCCTGGCGGGTGGTCTCGCCGGCGGCGGGGCCGGCGGCCCAGGCGGCGTGGCCGGCCAGCGCCAGGCCCCCGGCGATCGAAGCTTGCAGGAGCTTGTTCACTTGGACACGTCCTTGAGGATGGATTCGTTGAGGGCATCGAACTCCCGGTTCGCGCGCCGCACGTACACCGCCGTGATGACGATGGTGAACACGATCACCGCCATGCCCACGGGCACGCCCAGCGTGATCACGCCGGCACCGATGGGCCGACTCAGGAAGGCCTTGTCGAAGGCGATGAGCGCGATGTACCCGTAGTACACGAGCAGCATCAACAGGGTCAGGGTGATTCCCAGCGAGTTGCGGCGGCGCCGCAACTCGCGGTAGCCGGGATGGCTCTGGATTTTCTGCACCAACGGGTCGGTCATCTCGGGTCTCCTCGGATGTAACGAAATTGAACTGAAGTGTCGGAACGTTACCTGACCGTTGGCTTACGTTTCGCTACAAATACC
>JAKBNS010000222.1 GCA_021830925.1 Pseudomonadota bacterium
GTGTCGCGCGATTTCGGGTCAGCGGCGCCATGAAGACTCGATTGCCGAGTTTCATGTCTCCTAGAACGATGGGGTCGTAAAGGTTGGTCATGTCAGTGAGGGCCGAATGGGTTGTGGCGGCTACTCCGAGCTTGGATCCTGCGCCGCTTCCTGCTATATTTGTACTACTTCGCACAAAAAGCAAGTTATTTTTATGCGCACCAGTACAAAAACACCAGGACAACGCGGCAGACCCCGGTCGTATGACCGGGACGTCGCGCTTGGCGCCATTCGCGACGTGTTCTGGAATGAGGGCTTCTCGGCCTCATCGCTCGACGACATCGCTGCCGCCGCCGGCATGAACAGGCCAAGCCTGTATGCGGCCTTCGGGGACAAGCGGGAGATGTACCTCGCAGCGCTGCAGATGTTCGCAGCCGAGTCAGGCCGCGAATTGCAGACGGCGCTCGAAGCTCCCACGCTTCGCGAAGCTCTCGAAGCGTTCTATGCGCGGGCCATCCACGACTACCTTTCGGGCGAGGATGGCCCGCGCGGGTGCCTGGTCATCTGTACGGCGGTGACCGAGGCCGTCCGCGAGCCGGCGATCCGATCCGCGCTGGTCGCGATCCTGGCCGACGTCGATTCCGTCGTCGCTGCCCGCATCGCCCGAGCCCAGGCCGCGGGAGAGCCTTGCGGGCGCGGCGACGCGAAGTCCCTGGCGCGGGTGGCGACCAGCGTGCTTCACAGCCTGGCCGTGCGCGCCCGGGCGGGTGAGGACCGCAGCGAGCTCGAGGCCATCGCGCGCGCGACGGCCGAACTCATTGCCAGTTGAACGTGACCGCGAGACGCCCGGGGCCACGTGACTGGAATGACTGGATGCCTCGTGCCGTACCACGTTGGGGCGCGCAGTCCCGGAACCGTTGCCGACCGGCACCTTTCGGCGTGGACGCAACCCGGCGCGTGCCTCAGATCAGATGCCAGGAAATGATCGGCCGGATGATCATGATGGCCAGCGCAATCCAGGACACGGTGTAGAGCGCGGCGCGCAGCGCAACCCGGTTGAAGGTGGCCTGAACGATCGAGTGCGCAACGCGTGAGCCGAGGTACAGCCAGGAACATGCAGCGTAGGTGGGGTCGGCAAGGCCGGCCAATACGATGCCCAGGGCCACCGCGTAGAAAACCGTCGGCTGTTCCGAGAGGTGCCGATAGTTGTCCGCGACGCGAGTCGCCGACGACGGCAGTCGCGTCGGGAGGACACTGGTGTGGGCGGCATCCTGCAGGCTCAGACCCGCCCGTTTCATCGCGGGCATTCGCACGGCCGTCATCCAGGCGGCCATGACCAGCGTGAGCGCTCCCTGACCAAAGACGGATCGGAGCATCCAGCGTGCGGAATCATTGAGGTCGGGCGGCAGCATGCTCATCCTTGGTCGGTTTTCAGACAGGCGAACCGCGTCGGGGCGGGGTCGGTCGCGGCTTGCATCGTCGATCTACCACGGGACGGTCTCGCCCGATCCGAGGAAGCGCGGCGGCCAGGACTTGTAATGAGGCAGGCCGTCGCGCACCGGAAGGACCGCGTAGCTGCAGTGCATGTGGAACTGCGGCTCGAAGGCACCCGCCGGCAGAAGGTGGCCGTTCAGTCCCCGAAGTCCCACCGAGGGGATGTCGATGAACAGCTTCGTGCCGCACGTGGGGCAGAAGAAGCGCTGGTTGCGCTTGACCGTCCACGCGGACGCGCTTCCCTCTGTGATCACCAGGGCATCCGCCGCGTAGGCTGATTCCGGAACGTAGGCCGCGCCATGCGCGGCCTGGCAGTCGTCGCAGTGGCAGAAGAACTGCGCGACGGGGTCGGCCAGCACCTCGATCTTGATGGCTCCACACCGACATTGAACTTGCATCTTGGGCTCCTGATTGGTGCGCGTGATCCGCTTCGCTGTATCGAAATGGCCGAGGACACTAGGGGGTGTGATCGGCCATGGCGGCAGCCCCCGGCATGGCGCCGAAGGACAGGAACAGGTGCGACCCGAGGGCCAGGGCCGCGAAGATGGCGCCGGTGCCACAGACCCATGCCCATCCGCCGTGGAACCACGCAGGCCCGGCCGCGAAGGCCCCTACCGTGCTTCCGATGAAAAACAGCCCTGTGTAGAGCCCATTGACCCGCCCACGGGTCTGTGCGCCGAGAAGGTTGACCGCGCGACGTCCGAGGGTCTGGTCGCCGACGACGCCGACATCGAGAAGAATCGCCGAGGCGGCCATCAGGCCAATGCCCAGTCCGCGCCCGAGCAGCCCGCTGCCGGCGACCGCGGCGAGGCCCAGCGCCACGATCACGAGCGCGTGGAATACCGTGGTGGCCGCGCGCTCGTGGCCGTGGTCACCCAGTCGCCCGGCGAGGGGGGCCACCAGGGTGCCACCTGCTCCGCTGAGCATGAACAGCGCCAGGGCCGTATGTCCCAGGGCGAACGGCGCGCGCGTCAGCACGAGGGCCACGCTGGTCCAGAAGGCATTGAACGCGGCCATCAGGAGTCCCTGGTACAGGGCGCGCCGACGCAATACCGGCTCGCCGAGCACGAGGTGAACCAGTGAGCTGATCAATCTCCTGTAGGCACCCAGGCTGGCCGTTGCGCGTGCCGGCGAGGTCTTGTCGGCCAGGTTCACCCACAGCCATCCAGCCGTGGCGAGGAGCGCAAGCGCATCCAGCGTGTAGTAGCAGCGCCATCCAAAGGAGCCGGCGAGCTCGCTGGCCAGCGGACGCGAGAGGAGAATTCCGGCCATCAGGCCACTCATCACGTCGCCGACCACGCGCCCTCGCCGGGCCTCCGGCACCATCGAGGCCACGACCGGAACGATCATCTGAATCGCGCTGGACGTCCAGCCGATCGCGAACGAGGCGACCAGGAACATGGGTGCCGAATGCGACATCGCCGCCGCCGCGGCTGCGAGCGCCTGTGCGGCCAGCGTCCCGACGATCAGCGGCCGGCTCGGAAGCAGGTCGATCAGGGGAACCAGGAACAGCAGGCCCGTCGCGTATCCGGCGAGGGTCAGGGTGGTCACCAGGTTGCCCCATGTTCCCAGGTGGAGCGAGGCATCCAGGTAGGGCAGGAGACCCTGCGATGCGAAGAGCCCGAGAACCGCGACGCCGACGGTCAGCGCGTAGCGCCATGTCGGCGTGGTCATGCCGGGCTGGGGCGTCCCGGTGGCAGAATGGTCGGAAGACATGTGCGAAAGGGTGCGAGTTGCTTTTCGCCATGCTATTCATGATGACTTCGATGAAAATCACCATTTCACGAGAATCATTTTCCCGAGAAGATGGAAAGTAGGTCGATCACCGATCTTGAGGCGCTGGTCGCAATCGTCGAGGCCGGCAGTCTCACCGCGGCTGCGGAGCGCCTGGATCGCTCCGTCCAGGCCGTCAGTCGGTCATTGCAGTCCCTGGAGGCACAGACCGGGACGCACCTGATTGCGCGGACCACGCGGCGCCTGAGTCCGACGCCTGCGGGAGGGCAGTTCTACGCACGCGTGAAGCAGGCCCTGTGCGATCTGTCGATGGCCCATGCCGAGCTGAGTGACCACGCCAGAACCGTGGTTGGAAGACTCGCGATCAGTGCTCCGACGCTGTTCGGCCCGCATATCGTCACCCCTGTGCTCGCAGCATTTCTGGAGCGCCATCCGAAGCTGACGGCCGTGCTCCAGTTGAGTGATGAGTTCGTGGATCCGGCGGATAGCGGTGCCGATGTCACGGTACGCATCGGCGATACGCCGGACGTGCGTCTTGTCGCACGGCCCTTGGGAACGGTCCGGCGCGTGACCTTTGCCTCGACGAGCTACCTTCGCGCGCATGGACGTCCGGCCCGGCCCGAAGATCTGGCGCGTCACGCATGTGTCGTGCGCACGAACGTGGTGGATCCGAATCTCTGGCACTACGGCCAGGCGGAGGGCGCGACCTACGCAGTGGCGGTGCGGGCCCGCATCGAGACCAACAGCCAGCTCGCGACCAACGAGGCCGTGACGCAGGGCATGGGCATCGGAAGGGCTTCGCTGTGGCAGATCCGGGGGCAACTCGAGCGGCGCGAGGTGGAATTGATCCTCGAGGAATTCGAGCCGCCTCCCCAGCCGCTGCAGGCGTTGTGGCAGCCAACTCGAAGCCTTCCCAAGCGCACTCGCCTGTTCGTGGATTTCCTCGCCGAGCGACTCCGGGGCATGACCTTCTAGTTCGGGCGCAGGAGGAGGCGCGGCGTCAAGCTCTCGCCTGGGCGGCGCGCAGCTCGCTGGGGTTCATGCCGAGCGCGCGGCGCATCATGCGTCGCAGTGCCGTGGCATCTTGATAGCCCACCTCGGCGGCAACCTGGTCAATGCTCATGCGGCTGCTGGCCAGCAGCGTGCGCGCGCGGCGCAGGCGAACGCTCTGAATGAGCGCCAGAGTCGTCTTCCCCGTGGCCCGCGTGACGTGCCGCGCGAGCGTGCGTTCGGATAGATGCAAGCGACTCGCCAATTCAGCCACGCTGGGTGGCGTCGGCAGCGATCGCTCGATTTCCGCGGCGACGCGGGCGACCAGTTCATCGCCGCCCGCCAGCACCTCGGGAATGACGAATGGCGCCTGTGCTGCCCTGCCATGGATGAGCAGGAAGCGGGACACCACATTCGCGAGATCGTGGCCGCCGTGGGTGCGCAGCAGGTGAAGCATGAGGTCGGTCTGCGCGAATGCGGCGCCGGCCGTCACTATGGGGCCGTCGGCGCAGACCATGCGGTCGGCATCGATGCGCGCCAGCGGCGCCAGGCGGCGCAGGGCGGGCGCCAGCCACCAGGATGTGGTCACACGCCGTCCGTCCAGGAGACCCGCCTGGTGGAGCAGGAATACGGAGGAACAGGACGCCGCCACCCCGCCTCCCAGGGCGACGTGCCGCTTGAGCGTTGCCGCGGCCGAGCGAGCGTCCGGCGCCGCGAGGCGACGTTGCAGGTCATCGGCGGTGCTGACTCCGAGCCCCGGAACGATCCATACGGAGCGGTCCGCGCGGGAACCCCCGGCGCATGTTCGGGCCGCGATCGAAAGCCCCCCTTGCAGCACGACCGGCCGGTCGACGAAGCACAGGGTCTTCCATTTCGGGGGGACGACGCCCAGGCGCGGAGCCAGGCGATGGGCGGCCGCCAGGATGTCCAGGGTTGCGCAGACGCTGCTTGCGTAGGCGCCGTCCAGCAGCAGTACGGTGAAGTCGTGCATTGGCGGAAAAGGCCCGAAAAGCGCGCAAGGCGACACTTTCATTCTGAGGCGCCAGGGGCTTCAATGCAAGCCATGTCGAGTGTTCATGATCGCAATGGCAGGGCTCGATGCCGGGAGACTCAAAGCATGACCATCCAGGAAATGGCGGTGGACGATCCACTGGACGACTTCACGCGTCGCGATGTCGAGCTTGAATCCGAGGCCAGGGCGGTGTACGTGGCCGGATCCGGGCCGGCGGTCATCGTGATGCCGGAGATGCCCGGCATCAGCCCGCATGTCGCGCGCTTCGCCAGGTGGATTCGCGACGCAGGGTTCACCGTTTACCTGCCTTCGCTGTTCGGGCGGGACGGTGCGGTCGCCGGGGCGCGGGAAGGCGCGGAAGTCTTCCAGCGCGCTTGCATCAGCCGGGAGTTCCGCGTCCTTGCAGGCCAGGGAGCCAGCCCGGTCACACGGTGGCTGCGCGCGCTTGCGCGCCTGGCGCACGCGGAGTGCGCAGGCCCCGGCGTGGGGGCGGTCGGCATGTGCTTCACGGGAAATTTCGCCTTGTCGATGATGCTCGAACCCTCCGTGGTGGCGCCGGTGCTATGCCAACCATCGTTGCCCCTGAATTCGCCCGCGAGCCTGGAAAGCGACGCAGGGGAACTCCAGACCGTGCGCGAGCGCCTCGAGCGGGAGGATCGAATCGTGCTGGCTTATCGTTTCGAGGGGGACCGCTTCTGCACATCGGCTCGATTCGAGGCCTATGCGCGGGCGCTCGGGGATCGCTTCGTCGCAAGGGAGATACCGGACGGTGCCGCCAACGGCGACGTGCCCCCCTTCTTCGCTCGCTACGTCGACTGCCCCCACAGCGTGGTGACCGTGCACTTGATCGACGAAGTCGGGCAGCCCACGACCGCGGCTCGGGACGAAATCCTGCGCTTCCTCACAGCAACACTTGTTCAGCCAGGGATGTCGCCGCAGGCCCGTTGACGGTTGCGCGGTCCGATGGCCCGTGTCGCCGTGGTCCGACGCTGCGTTGCGGACGCGGATGTTCAGCCCTGCATGAGCGCCGGCACACCCGCGGCCAGGGCGTCGATCGCCGCGCGGGTTTTCGCCGGAAGGTAGCGGGTGTGTGCCCAGACCGCATGAACGGGTGTGCCAAGCACCTGTTCCCCGCCCAGGACCAGCTCGAGCTCCTTGTCGCGCGTCAAGCGGGCAACCAGCCAGCAGGGCAGCCACGCCAGCCCGGCGCCTGAGCGGGCCGCCTCGACGATGGCCTCCAGATCGTCGAGACGCAACCTGCTGCCGACCCGGACGTCGCGCACCCGGCCGTCTTCATCCCGCACGCGCCACGGAAAGTCGCGATCGGCTCGTCCATACAAAATGCCCACATGGTCGGCAAGGGCGGCCAGGTCGGTGGGGCGCCCGTGGCGCGCGAGATAGCTGGGCGCCGCCCATATGGCCATGCGCTGAACCCCCAGCTGGCGCGAGGCCAGACTGCTGCTGTCGGGCAGTTCGCCGATGCGCACCGCCAGGTCGATGCCTTCGGCCACCAGATCGACCACCAGGTCGCCGAAGCTCATGTCCAGGGTCAGGCGCGAGTGGCGTCCGACGAGATCGACCAGCAGTGGAGCGACGCAATGCCGACCGAACAACACCGGCGCCGCGACGCGCAGGGCCCCGCTGGGCTCGTGCTTGCCCGTACGTAGCGATGCTTCGGCGGCGGTGAGTTCCCCGAGTGCGCGAACGCAGCGCTCATGGAACGCCAGGCCATCCTCGGTCAGCGTCTGCGAGCGCGTGGTGCGTTGGAACAAGCGTGTGTCGAGGCGCTGTTCCAGGCGTGCGACGGACTTGGCCACGGCCGAACGTGTCAGCCCCAGGCGCTGAGCCGCCCGGGAGAAGCTCCCGGAGTCGACCACCTCCACGAAAACGTCGATGCCGACCAGACGATTGCCCATAAGTCGAAGGATTGGCGAATAAGCGGACGCAATGATAGGCATTTCTGTCACCACACGATCGGACAGATCGTCAATAGAGTTCCGGTGGTCGCGCTCTTGCGTCACTTCATCGGAGAGATCTTTCATGCATGCCTATCAAATCCGTCCCGGGTCCGACATCGACAGCCTTGCGCGCGTCGAGCTCGCCTCCGCACCTCTCGGGCCGCGCGAGTTGCGCATTCGGGTCCATGCCGTGTCGCTGAACTATCGCGACCTGATGGTCGCGCGCGGTGACTACCTCGTCTCGTCGGGCACGCCCATCGTTCCGTGCTCCGACGCGGCAGGAGAGGTCGTCGAGGTCGGCTCGCAGGTGACGCGATTTCGCGTCGGAGACCGCGTGGCCGGATCGTTCTTCCCGTCGTGGCAGGATGGCGAACCGACACCGGCCACGACGGCCGATGCCCCAGGGGCGGCGAGCGATGGAGTGTTGGCCGAAGTGCTCGTTCGCCATGAAGACAGTGTGGTCGCGGTGCCATCGCACCTCGACTACCTCGAAGCATCGACCCTGCCGTGCGCGGCGGTCACGGCCTGGAATGCATTGTTCGAGGAGGGGCGCCTGCAGCCGGGCAGCACCGTGTTGCTGCTGGGGACGGGGGGCGTGTCCATCTCAGCACTGCAGCTGGCCAGGGCCGCCGGACTTCGAACCATCATCACTTCGTCGAGCGACGCCAAGCTGGAGCGTGCGCGCTCGCTCGGCGCCGATGCCACGATCCATTACCGGCGCACTCCC
Organism: Pseudomonadota bacterium; assembly: GCA_021830925.1. Taxonomy (GTDB): domain Bacteria; phylum Pseudomonadota; class Gammaproteobacteria; order Burkholderiales; family Burkholderiaceae_C; genus Thiomonas_A. Next base: position 7,895 of record JAKBNS010000222.1, read on the forward strand.
GACTGGGAGGTCGAGGTCGAGCGCCTGACACAAGGCCGGGGTGTCGACCTGGTGGTCGAAGTCGGAGGTCAAGGCACGTTGCAGCGCTCCATCGCCTCCGCCCGGATGGGTGGGCGCGTCGCGGTGATCGGCGGCGTCAGCGGCTTCGGTGCCAGCGACATCCAGCCCTTGCACATCATCGGAGGCGCCAAGCGCATCTCCGGAATCTTCGTCGGCAGCCGTGGCATGTTCGAGCGCCTGAACCAGTTCGTCGCAAAAAGCGCCCTGCGCCCGGTGATCGATCGAGTCTTCTCCTTCGATCAGGCTCCCCAGGCCTTTGCCCACCTGCGTTCGGCGCAGCACTTCGGCAAGGTCGTGATTCAGGTGCGCGACTGAGGCGATCCCGGCACGAAGCCGTCATCCGGCACCTCGCCACCACCGAGCGCGACAAGGGAGTTGAAATGATCCAAGAGAGGGCTTTCCCAGGCAGGGAACTCGGCGATTTCCGGGTGACCGCCATCAGCGACGGTTACCTTCAGGCCGGGCTGGATCTTCTGTCCAACATCGAAGCCGACGAGGCCTTCAGGCTGCAGGCCCGCGCGGGCGTGCTCGATCCGACGTCGATCCACATCAACTGCTACCTGATTCAGGGCCGGGGCCGCACGGTCCTGATGGACGCCGGCGCTGGTGGCTTTTTCAAACCGAGGGGTGGAGCCTTGATGGCGAACCTCGCGGCGGCCGGCGTGAGTGCCTCCGACATCGACACCATTGTGCTCACCCACGCACATCCCGATCACGTGGGCGGGCTGCTCGACGCCTCCGGAAACATGGCCTTCCCGGGCGCGGAACTTGTCGTGCAGGAGCAGGAATTCGCCTTCTGGCAGGATGACGCAAACCTCAGTCGAGCGAGTGAGGACGCGCGGAGCCATTTTGCCCTTGCCCGCGATGTGTTCGATCGATACAGGAAGCAGACCCGCAGGTTTCGCGGCTTGCAAGTGCTCTCGGGAATCAGCGCACAGCCGCTGCCCGGACATACGGTAGGCCACTGCGGTTACCGGATCGAATCGGGCGATCAAGGTCTGCTCGTGTGGGGGGACACCGTCCATTTTCCCCACATCCAGATCGCTCGCCCGGACGCATCGATCGCCTTCGATCAA
>JAKBNS010000052.1 GCA_021830925.1 Pseudomonadota bacterium
CTGCGCTCGTCACCCCCCTCGCCTTTGGGCGAGCCGGGAAGGCCGCCCGCGAACCCTCAGCGCGGCAGCTCCGTCGATCCCATGAGGAAGCGGTCGACCTCGCGGGCGGCCTGGCGGCCTTCCCGGATCGCCCACACCACCAGGCTTTGTCCGCGACGCATGTCGCCGGCGGCGAACACCTTGGGCACGTTGGTCGCGTAGCCGCCCGCGTCCTCGGTGGTCGCGCCGGCATTGCCGCGCGCGTCGCGCTGCACCCCGAAGGCCTCGAGCACGGAGGCCACCGGATGCACGAAACCCATGGCCAGCAGCACCAGGTCGGCCTGCAGCGTGAACTCGCTGCCCGGAACCTCCTGCATGCGCCCGTCCTTCCACGCCACGCGGCAGGCCTGCACCTGCTTGACCTTGCCCTTGTCCTTGCCGGTGCCAGGCACGAAGGACTTGGTGGCCACCGACCAGTCGCGCGAGCAGCCCTCTTCGTGGCTGCTGGAGGTGCGCAGCTTGATCGGCCAGTAGGGCCACACCAGGGGCTTGTTCTCCTGCTCCGGCGGCTGCGCCAGCAGCTCGAACTGGGTCACGCTGGCCGCGCCGTGGCGGTTGCTGGTGCCCACGCAGTCGCTGCCGGTGTCGCCGCCGCCGATCACCACCACATGCTTGCCGGTGGCCAGGATCTGGCCCTTGATCTTGTCGCCGGCGTTCACGCGGTTCTGCTGGGGCAGGAATTCCATCGCGAAATGCACCCCGTCGAGCTCGCGTCCCGGCACCGGCAGGTCGCGCGGATGCTCGGCCCCCCCGGTCAGCAGCACGGCGTCGAACTCGCCCAGCAATTGCTCGGCGCTGCGATGCTGGGCGGCCAGGTTGGTCACCGTGGCGCCGGGGCCCTCGCTGGGCATGTCGCCCACCAGGACGCCAGTCTCGAAACGCACGCCCTCGGCGCGCATCTGCTCGACGCGGCGCTCCACGTGGCTCTTTTCCAGCTTGAAGTCGGGAATGCCGTAGCGCAGCAGGCCGCCGATGCGGTCGTTCTTCTCGAACACCGTCACGTCATGCCCGGCGCGCGCCAGCTGCTGCGCGGCGGCCAGGCCGGCCGGGCCGGAGCCGACCACCGCCACGCGCTTGCCGCTGCGGTGCGCGGCCGGCTGCGGCTGCACCCAGCCCATCTCCCAGCCCTTGTCGATGATCGCGTGCTCGATGGACTTGATGCCCACCGGGGCGGCGTTGATGCCCAGCGTGCAGGCGGTCTCGCACGGCGCCGGACAGATGCGTCCGGTGAACTCGGGGAAGTTGTTGGTCGAGTGCAGCACGTCCAGCGCCTCGCGCCACTGTCCGCGCCAGACCAGGTCGTTGAAATCCGGGATCACGTTGTTGACCGGGCAGCCGTTGTTGCAGAACGGAATGCCGCAATCCATGCAACGCCCCGATTGCAGCTTGGCCTTGTCGTCGGGCAACTGGTGCACGAACTCCTTCCAGTTCTTCAGGCGCACCGCGGGAGCCTCGTAGCTCTCCTCCTGGCGCTCGAATTCCATGAACCCGGTGGTCTTTCCCATCTCGATTCCCTCGATGCTGTGCGCTGCGCGGACCGGCGCCTGGCCGGTCCGCCACGGATTTACTTGGCCTCGACCTGCGCCGACTCGGCTGCCTTGCGCGTGGCGGCGGCCGCCTCGCGGCGCGCCCCCATCTCGCCCAGCGCCCGCTTGTACTCGTGCGGGAACACCTTGACGAAACGCCCGCGCGCGACCTCCCACTGGTCCAGCAGCTCGCGTGCGCGCAGGCTGCCGGTCCAGCGGTGATGCGCCTGCAGCAGCGCGCGCAGCTGTTCCTCGTCGCTGCGCCCGCGGTGCCACAGCGCCTCGCCCATGGTGGCGCGCTGCTCGGCCTCCGGCAGCACGCGCTCGAGCGCCACCATCGAGGTGTTGCAGCGACGCGCGAACTGCGCGTCGGGGTCGTAGACGTAGGCCACGCCGCCGCTCATGCCGGCGGCGAAGTTGCGCCCGGTCTCGCCCAGCACGACCACGGTGCCTCCGGTCATGTACTCGCAGCCATGGTCGCCGGTGCCCTCGACCACCGCGATCGCCCCCGAGTTGCGCACCGCGAAGCGCTCGCCGGCCACGCCGCGGAAAAAGGCCTCGCCTTCGAGCGCGCCGTACAGCACGGTGTTGCCCACGATGATGTTCTGCGGCGCGTCGCCGCGGAACTCGATGCTCGGGCGCACCGCGATGCGACCGCCCGACAGGCCCTTGCCGGTGTAGTCGTTGGCGTCGCCGATCAGGTACAGCGTGATGCCGCGTGCCAGGAAGGCGCCGTAGCTCTGGCCGCCGGTGCCTTCCATCTGGATGTGGATGGTGTCGTCCGGCAGGCCCTCATGGCCGTAGCGCCGCGCCACCTCGCCCGACAGCATGGCGCCGACGGTGCGGTTGACGTTGCGCACGTTGTGGATGAACTGCACCTTCTCGCCGCGCTCCAGCGCGGGGCGCGCGCGCTCGATGAGCTGGTGGTCCAGGGCCTTTTGCAAGCCGTGGTCCTGCTCGTCGACCTGGCGCACCGCCACGTCCTCGCCCAGCGCGGGGCGGTGGAACACGCGCGAGAAGTCCAGCCCCTGGGCCTTCCAGTGCTGGATGCCGGCGCGCATGTCGAGCAGGTCGGCGCGGCCGACCAGGTCGTCGAAGCGCCGCACGCCCAGCTGCGCCATGATGGAGCGCACCTCCTCGGCGATGAAAAAGAAGTAGTTGACCACGTGCTCGGGCTTGCCCTGGAAGCGCCGGCGCAACTCGGGGTCCTGCGTGGCCACGCCCACCGGGCAGGTGTTGAGGTGGCACTTGCGCATCATGATGCAACCCTCGACCACCAGCGGCGCGGTGGCGAAGCCGAACTCGTCGGCCCCCAGCAGCGCGCCGATGACCACGTCGCGTCCGGTCTTGATCTGCCCGTCCACCTGCACGCGGATGCGTCCGCGCAGGCGGTTGAGCACCAGGGTCTGCTGGGTCTCGGCCAGGCCGATCTCCCACGGCGAGCCGGCGTGCTTGATGCTCGACAGCGGCGAGGCGCCGGTGCCGCCGTCATGCCCGGCGATCACCACGTGGTCGGCCTTGGCCTTGGCCACGCCCGCGGCCACCGTGCCCACGCCCGACTCGGACACCAGCTTGACGCTGATCGAGGCGCGCGGGTTGGCGTTCTTCAGGTCGTGGATCAGCTGCGCCAGGTCCTCGATGGAGTAGATGTCGTGGTGCGGCGGCGGCGAGATCAGGCCCACGCCGGGCACCGAATAGCGCAGCATGCCGATGTACTCGGAGACCTTGCCGCCGGGCAGCTGGCCGCCCTCGCCGGGCTTGGCGCCCTGCGCCATCTTGATCTGGATCTGGTCGGCGCTGGCCAGGTACTCGGCGCTGACGCCGAAGCGCCCCGAGGCGACCTGCTTGATGCGCGAGCGCAGCGAATCGCCGGCCTTGAGCGGAATGTCGCTGACCACGCGCTGCGGGCCCAGCACGCTGGCCAGCGTGGCGCCGTCGCCGATGCCCGAGCTGCCGGTGCGCATTTCGTCGCGATAGCGCAGTGGATCCTCGCCGCCCTCGCCGGTGTTGCTCTTGCCGCCGATGCGGTTCATGGCCACGGCCAGCGTGGCATGCGCCTCGGTGGAGATGGAACCCAGCGACATGGCGCCGGTGGCGAAGCGCTTGACGATCTCCGTGGCCGGCTCGACCTCGTCCAGCGCGATGGCGCGCGCCGGGTCGAGGCGGAACTCGAACAGCCCGCGCAGCGTGAGCATGCGCCGCGACTGGTCGTTGATGATCTGCGCGTATTCCTTGTAGGTCTGGTAGTTGTTCGAGCGCGTCGAGTGCTGCAGCTTGGCGATCGCGTCGGGGGTCCACATATGCTGCTCGCCACGCGTGCGCCAGGCGTACTCGCCGCCGGCGTCGAGCATGCCGGCCAGCAGCGGGTTGTCGCCGAAGGCGTCGCGGTGCAGGCGCAGCGCCTCCTGCGCCACCTCGAACACGCCGATGCCACCGATCTGCGAGGAGGTGCCGGCGAAGTACTTCTGCACCAGATCGGCCGACAGGCCGACGGCCTCGAAGATCTGCGCGCCGCAGTAGCTCATGTAGGTCGAGATGCCCATCTTGGACATGACCTTGAGCAGGCCCTTGCCGACGGCCTTGATGTAGTTCTTGACCGCCTTGTCGGCACCCAGCTCGGGCGGCAGCTCGCGCGCCAGGTCGACGATGGTGTCGAGCGCCAGGTACGGGTGCACGGCCTCGGCACCATAGCCGGCGAGCACGGCCATGTGGTGGGTCTCGCGCGCGCTGCCCGTCTCCACCACCAGGCCGGTCTGCGTGCGCAGGCCCAGCTGGATCAGGTGCTGGTGCACCGCGCTGGTGGCCAGCAGCGCGGGAATGGCCACGCGCTCGGCGCTCAGGCGCCGGTCGGTGACGATGAGGATGTTGTGGCCGCTGCGCAGCGCGTCCACCGCCTCGGCGCAGATCGAGGCCAGACGCGCCTCGATGCCCTCGTGCCCCCAGGCCACGGGATAGCAGATGTCGATCTCGTAGCTGCGGAACTTGCCGCTGGTATGGGCGGCGATGTTGCGCAGCTTGGCCATGTCGTCGAAGTCGAGCACAGGCTGGCTGACTTCCAGGCGCATGGGCGGATTGACCTGGTTGATGTCCAGCAGGTTCGGGCGCGGGCCGATGAAGGACACCAGGGACATCACCATGTTCTCGCGGATCGAGTCGATCGGCGGGTTGGTGACCTGCGCGAACAGCTGCTTGAAGTAGTTGTACAGGGTCTTCGGGCGGTCCGACAGCACGGCCAGCGCTGCGTCGTTGCCCATCGAGCCCACCGCCTCGTCGGCGTTGGCGGCCATCGGCGCCAGCAGGAACTTCAGGTCCTCCTGCGTATAGCCGAAGGCCTGCTGGCGGTCCAGCAGCGCCAGCTCGCCCGCCGGTTCGTCATTGCAATGCTCGATGTCGTCGATGCGGATGCGCAGGTTCTCGATCCACTGGCGGTAGGGTCGCGCGGCGGAGAGCTGGTCCTTGATCTCCTTGTCGTCGACGATGCGCCCGGCCTCCATGTCGATGAGGAACATCTTGCCCGGCTGCAGGCGCCACTTCTTGACGATCTGGCTCTCGGGGACCGGCAGCACGCCGGCCTCGGAGGCCATGATCACCAGATCGTCCGAGGTGACCACGTAGCGCGCCGGGCGCAGGCCGTTGCGGTCCAGCGTGGCGCCGATCTGGCGCCCGTCGGTGAAGGCGATGGCCGCCGGGCCGTCCCAGGGCTCCATCATCGCGGCGTGGTACTCGTAGAAGGCGCGCCGGCGCTCGTCCATCAGGGTGTGCTGCTCCCACGCCTCGGGAATCATCATCATCATGGCGTGCGACAGCGGATAGCCCGCCATCAGCAGCAGTTCCAGGCAGTTGTCGAAACTGGCGGTGTCGCTCTGCCCCGCGTAGATCAACGGCCACAGCTTGCGCAGGTCCTCGCCCAGCACCGGCGAGCTCACCGCGCCCTCGCGCGCGCGCATCCAGTTGTAGTTGCCCTTGACGGTGTTGATCTCGCCGTTGTGGGCCACCATGCGATAGGGGTGCGCCAGCGGCCACTCGGGGAAGGTGTTGGTGGAAAAGCGCTGGTGCACCAGCGCCAGCGCCGAGACCACGCGCGGATCCTGCAGGTCGCGGAAGTACTCGCCCACCTGGTCGGCCAGCAGCAGGCCCTTGTAGACCACGGTGCGCGCCGACATCGAGGGCACGAAGTACTCGCGGCCGTGGCGCAGGTTCAGGCGCTGGATGGCGTGGCTGGCGACGCGGCGGATCACGAACAGCTTGCGCTCCAGCGCATCGGTGACCATGACGTCGGGGCCGCGGCCGATGAAGATCTGGCGAATCACCGGCTCCTTCGCGCGCACCGTGGGCGACATGGGCATGTCGCGATCCACCGGCACGTCGCGCCAGCCCAGCACCTGCTGCCCCTCGGCGCGCACCGCGCGCTCGATCTCCTGTTCGCAGGCCAGGCGCGAGGCCGATTCGCGCGGCAGGAAGATCATGCCCACGCCGTATTCCCCCGGCGGCGGCAGCTCCACGCCCTGCACGGCCATCTCGGCACGGTAGTAGGCGTCGGGGATCTGCAGCAGGATGCCGGCGCCGTCGCCCATCAGCTTGTCGGCCCCCACCGCGCCGCGGTGATCCAGGTTCTTCAGGATCAGCAGCCCGTTGCGCACGATGTCGTGCGACTTGTGGCCCTTGATGTGGGCGACGAAGCCGACGCCGCAGGCATCGTGCTCCTGCGTCGGGTCATACAGGCCATCCCGGGCCAGGGCCTGGATCTCGGATTGCTCGGGCTGCTGATGCATGGTCTGCTCCACGACAAAAAACACAAGACTGCGAGGGGAGCATGGACTCTACTGCAATGCCGCAAAGCGGGCAAGGAATGTTTCTTGTATCTGTCCCTAATTACCGGACCACACGATCCGAACCGAGTAAAAATAGGGACAGATCAGGCCGCCAGCACCGAAGCCCGCGGCCTGCCGCGCGAACGCGTGCGCAACTTGCGCCCCAGTTGCTGCTCGGCCCAGGCCACGTAGTCGGAGTCGCCCAGCGCAGCGGCGGCACGCAGCGCGCGCTCCAGCGCCTCACCATGCTGCTGCGCAACATCGGTGAGCAGCAGCGCGGCGTAGGCCGCCTCGCGCGCATAGGGGGTATTGCCCAGCTCCCAATAGGGCGGGACCTCCCGCAACCAGCCGCTGGGCTGGCGCCCCGTGTGGTGGCCCAGGCTGCTCCACCGCCATGTGGCCGCATCGGCGCACAGACCCTCGGCCTGCGCCGCCAGGTCCACCGCGCACAGCGCGGGCAGCAGCCAGCTGCCCTGCTGAAGCAGCGCGCTGCGGTAGCGCCCCTGCCACAGCCCCGCACCCTCGCCGCGTCGGCGGCTGGCGCAGCGCGCAAGGGTCTGCATCAGCGAGGACAGTCCGGCGCAGTCGGCCGGCGTGACTACCAGCCACACGGCCCGCGGCAACAGCGCGTAGCCGTGCACCTGCACTCCCGCGCGCTGCGCGGTGTGCGACAGGCGCTGCAGGTAGTCCTCGTAGTCGGCTGCCTCGCGGAATACGTCGGCGCTCGCGCGCTGCAGCACCAGATGCGCCTGCCCGGGCAGGCAAAGTCGGGCTTGACGGGCCATGGCGTCCATTGTGCACCCTCGCCGCCGCGATACGTGGTGCTCGCCGACGACCGGCGCGGGCGCCGGCGTTTCAGGCCCGCGCTTCAGGCGGGCGCGTCCAGGCCTGCGCGCTCGCCGCGAACCACACGCTCGCGCCACTGCAGCGCCGCGCGCGCGATCGCCTGCCCCTCGCGCACGGCCGCGGCCGTGTCGCCGGCCCCCACGATCGCGCTGACCACCGCGAAACCGTCCAGCCCGCAATCCATCGCGGCGGCGGCACGCTCCAGGCTGATGCCCCCGATGCCCACGAGGGGATACAGGGGCTTGCAGCGCATGCTCAGCTCGCGCAGCCGCGCCAGGCCCACGGGCGCCTGGGGCATTTGCTTGACCGTCGTCGGCCACACCGCGCCGATCGCCAGGTAACTGGGCCGCAGCGCGTGCGCACGGGCCATTTCCCCCGCATCATGGGTGCTCAGTCCGAGGCGCAGGCCGCCTGTGCGCATCGTCTCCAGGTCGCCGGCGCGCAGCTCCAGCAGATCCTCCTGCCCCAGGTGCACGCCCCAGGCCCCGGCGTCCAGGGCCTCGCGCCAGTGATCGTTGACGAACAACTGGGCGCCGCGCGCCCGCGCGGCCTCGGCCGCGGTACGCACCTGCGCGCGCAGCTCGGCGCTCGCCAGCCCCTTGGCGCGCAACTGCACGGTGTCGACCCCGAGCTCGAGCAGGCGCAGCACCCAGTCCGCGTCGGGCACCACCGGGTACAGGCCCGGCGCGCGCGCCAAGGGCGCGAAGGCCTCACGCTCGACCGGTTCGCCGTCGTGCAGCGCCGGGAAGTCGCCGCTGTCGGGCGCGGCCGCGGCATGCGCCATGGCGCGCCCGCCGGGCGACACCCAGGCCTGCGCGATCGCCGCGTGGGTGCGCCACTGCGCCTCCGCCGCGGCCTGCAGCAGGTCGGCGCCCTGCGCCAGCATGCCGGCCAGCGCCGAGGCATACACGCAACCGGTCCCGTGCACGCGCCCACCCGGCCCGGCCGGCAGGCGCGGCACGGCCAGCGCGAACAACGCATCGGCCGTGCACAACCAGTCCACGCTGCTCGCGCCTTGCGCGTGCCCGCCCTTGAGCACGACCGCGCGAGTGCGCGGCCCGCTCAGCCACTGCTCACGCAGCGCCCGCACCCAGGCCGGCGGCGGCGCGCCCTCGCCCTCCCAGCGCTGCACGCCCAGCAGGCGGGCGGCTTCCACGCGATTGGGCGTGATCACCGTGCTGGCACGGGCCAGGCGGCGCAGGGTGTCGGGTTCGGCGCGCAGCAGGGGCACGCCGCCGGCGGCTGCGCCGAGCACCGTGTCCCACACCACCGGCACGTCGACGGACTCGCAGAACGCCGCCACCTCGGCGGCGGCCTCGGGCCCGCCCAGCATGCCCAGCTTGACCGCCGCGGGTTGCATGGCACGACGGGCCGCCTCCAGCGCGCCGCGCAGCACGGGCAGCGGTGTCGGCTGCAACTCGCGCACGCCCTGCGCGTCCTGCACGGTCAGCGCCGTGCACACGCTGGCGGCGTGCAGGCCCATGGCCTGCCACAGCGCCAGGTCGGTGGCGAGGCCCGCCCCTCCGCTAGGGTCGTGCCCGGCGATGCTCAGCAGCGTGGCGGCACGGCTCACGAGAGCGCCCCCAGGGCCGGGCTGCGCCCGACCCGCCCCCCGTGGGGGTCGAGAAAACTTGGGGCGGCCCTGCGTTTTCTCACGAGCGCCCCCAGGGCCGGGCTGCGCCCGACCCGTTCCACCTCGCA
>JAKBNS010000087.1 GCA_021830925.1 Pseudomonadota bacterium
GCGACGGCGGGGAGATGCCGAACCAGCCCAGCACGACGAAGGCGCAGACGAAACCCAGCAGCAGCGCCAGGTGCCAGCGCGGACGGTAGCGCATGGACTTGACCGCCGAGCGATCCAGCCAGGGCAGCGCGAACAGGGAAAGCACCGCGCCGCCCATCACCACCACGCCCCAGAACTTGGCGTCCAGCGTGGCCAGGGCCCACATCAGCCAGGCGGCACCGGCCGCGACCAGCGCGGCGCGCAGCGGCCGTCGGCGCGCGCGCCAGGCGGCGCGCAGCGCGGCGGCGCCGAGCACCCCCATCCACAGGTGCACCGAAGTGCTGGTGGTGGCGCGCAACATGGAATAGAAGGGGGTGAAGTACCACACCGGGGCGATGTGCGGCGGGGTCTTCAGCGGGTCGGCGGGCATGAAATTGTTGTGCTCGAGGAAATAGCCGCCGAAGGTGGGCGCGAAGAACAGCACCGCGCAGAACACCATCAGGAACACCGAGACGCCGAACAGGTCGTGCACCGTGTAGTAGGGGTGGAAGGTGATGCCGTCGCGCGGATTGCCCCGTTCGTCCTTGTTGGCCTTGATCTCGATGCCGTCGGGATTGTTGGAGCCGACCTGGTGCAGCGCGATGATGTGGGCGCCCACGATGGCCACCAGCAGCAGCGGGATGGCGATGATGTGGAAGGCGTAGAAGCGGTTGAGCGTGGCGTCGCCGACCACGTAGTCGCCGCGGATCCACAAGGCCAGGTCGGGGCCGATGCCGGGAATGGCCGAGAACAGGTTGACGATGACCTGCGCGCCCCAGAAGGACATCTGCCCCCATGGCAGCAGGTAGCCGAAGAAGGCCTCGGCCATCAGCGCCAGGAAGATCAGGCAGCCGACGATCCACACCAGTTCGCGCGGCCTGCGGTAGGAACCGTACAGGAAGCCGCGGAAGATGTGCATGTAGATGATGATGAAAAAGGCCGAGGCGCCGGTGGAGTGGATGTAGCGGATCAGCCAGCCCCAGTCGACGTCGCGCATGATCAGCTCCACCGAGCCGAAGGCCAGCGCCGAGTCGGGCTTGTAGTGCATGGCCAGGAAAATGCCGCTGACAATCTGGATGGCCAGCACGAAGATCGCGAGCGAGCCGAAGTAGTACCAGAAGTTCAGGTTCTTGGGCGCGTAGTACTCGGTCAGGTGCGCCGACCACAGCGAGGAAAACGGGAATCGGTCGTCGACCCACTGGCGCAGGCCGACGCGCGGCGCGGACGCGGACGATCCAGGGACCTCGGCGACCTCGGGGGAGCTGCTCTGGGACATGGCCTCGTCTCCTCAAGCCTGGGCTTCGCCGAGCAGGATCTTGTGCTCGCCGATGAAACGGTAAGGGGGAACCGGCAGGTTGGCCGGCGCCGGCATGTTCTTGAACACCCGCGCGGCGAGGTCGAACTCGGAACCGTGGCAGGGGCACAGGAAGCCGCCGTCCCAGTTCGCCGGCAGCGAGGGCTGGGGCCCGGGACGGAAGCGGTCCACCGGCGAGCAGCCCAGATGGGTGCAGATGCCCACCACCACGAGGTATTCGGGGCGGATGGAGCGCCAGCGGTTCTGCGCCCAGGTCGGCGTGGGCACGTCCTGGTTTTTCGACATCGGGTCGGCCACCAGCGCGTCGGTGTGCTCCAGGCTGGCCAGCATGGCCGGCGTACGGCGCAGGAACCAGATGGGCTGGCCGCGCCACAGCACGGTCATCTTCTCGGCCGGGCGCAACGCGGAGATGTCGACCTCGATGGGCCCGCCCTCGGCGCGCGCCTTGGCCGACGGCCCCAGCGATTCGGCGAAGGGCAGCGCGGCACCTGCGCCGCCCACGCATCCTGCCGCTCCCGCGGCGATCAACCAGATCCGGCGTTGCGAGTCCATGGGTTCCCTCGGGCGATGTCGGTGGCCGCCTGCGGCCGTTCGGGAGAGTCTGGTGCGAGCACCTCGTCCCCCGTGCGAGGACCGCATTGTGGGATCCGCATGCCCCCGGGGGCATTAGGAAAACTATGTATAAGCGGACTCTTATTTAGCAGCCGGGCCCAGGATTCTTGCGCGGGCGCAAAGTGGTGTCGCGCAAGGGCTTTTCGCGCTTTGCCACGTTGCGGCGCAACACGGCGCCGGGGCGCGAAACAGGGCTCGCCCGGGCTTCGCAAGATCCGGGAGTTGAATCAAAATACACTTCGGCTTCCCCGCATTCATGCGTAATTCACGCAGTTCTCACGACACGGAGATGGTTCCGATGAGCCTTCTGAAGGATTTCAAGGATTTCGCGGTCAAAGGCAACGTGATCGACCTGGCCGTCGCGGTGATCATCGGCGGCGCCTTCGGCAAGATCGTCTCGGCGCTGGTCGCCGACCTCATCATGCCGGTGGTCGGCCTGGTGGTGGGCAAGATCGACTTCAGCAACCTGTTCTTCGTGCTGGGCGACATGCCGGCGGGCACGCCGCGTACCCTGGAGGCGCTGAAAAAGGCCAACATCCCCGTGCTGGCCTATGGGGACTTTCTCACCATCACGCTGAATTTCCTGATCCTGGCCTTCGTGATCTTCCTGATGGTCCGCATGATCGCCAAGCTCAAGCGCGCGCAACCCGAGGAAGCCCCGCCGCCGCCTCCCACGCCGGAGGACGTCCTGCTGCTGCGCGAGATCCGCGACAGCCTCAAGCGCTGAGCGCCGGCGCGCCTACCGTCCCGTCAGGCGCCGCGCCATGGCGATGGCCGAGCACAGGCTGGCCTCGTCGGCCACGCCGCGCCCGGCGATGTCGAAGGCGGTTCCGTGGTCGGGACTGGTGCGCACGAAGGGCAGGCCCAGGGTGATGTTCACCCCCTGCTCCAGGCCCAGGTACTTCACGGGAATCAGGGCGTGGTCGTGCAGCATGGCGACGACCACGTCGAAGGCTCCTGGATGCGTGGGGGTGTTGCGCGCGCGCATGAACACGGTGTCGGGGGCGTAGGGACCGCTGGCGTCGATGCCCTCGGCGCGCGCGCGCGCGATGGCCGGGGCCAGGATGCGCAGCTCCTCGTCGCCGAACAGGCCGCCCTCGCCCGCGTGCGGGTTGAGACCGGCCACCGCGATGCGCGGCGCGCTCGTGCCCCAGGCGCGCGCCGCCGCATGGGTGATGCGCAAGGTCTGCAGCACCGCTGCCTCGGTGATGGCCTCCAGCGCGCGACGCACGCTGAGGTGGATGGTCACCAGCACCGTGCGCAGCTCGTCGTTGGCGAGCATCATGCGCACCGGTGCGCCGCCGCACAGGTGCTGCAGCAGCTCGGTATGCCCGGGAAAGGGCACGCCGGCCGCGTGCAGCGCCTCCTTGTGGATGGGCGCGGTCACCAGGCCCGCCACCTCGCCGCGCAGCGCGGCCTGCGTGGCGGCGACGATGCTGGCGTGCGCGGCCGCGCCGGCACGCGCGTCGACCTGCCCGAGGGCCACCTCGCGCAGGTCGGCAGCCTCGACGCCGGCGGCCTGCACCACGGGAATCACTCCCGGCGGCAGCGCCGCCGTATCCTCCGGACCGTCGATGCGCGCCACCACGGCGCGCGCGCAACCGTCGCGCTCGGCCAGGCGCGCCGCGGCTCGCGCCAGCACCTCGGCGCAGCCGTAGACCACGCAACCGCCCGCGGCAGCGCGCGCATAGGCCTTGACGATGATTTCCGGGCCGATTCCCGCGGCATCGCCCATGGAGATGGCCAGCGGCTTGGGATGGGTCATGAGGGCCTCAGGCGGGGTTGTCCACGTCGATGAAATGGTGTTCGATGCCGAACTGCTCGGCCAGGTGCGCGCCCAGCGCCTGCACGCCGTAGCGTTCGGTGGCGTGGTGCCCGCAGGCCAGGTAGGCCACGCCCATCTCGCGCGCGAAGTGCGCGGTGGGTTCGGAGATCTCGCCGCTCACGTAGGTGTCGGCCCCGGCCTGCTGGGCCTGTTCGATCCAGCCTTGGGCGCCCCCGGTGCACCAGGCCAGGCGGCCGACCGGTGCTGCCGCATCGCCCACCAGCAGCACCGTGCGCCCGAGCACCCTTTCCAGCGCGCTGGCCAATTCGGCGCGCGTGGCCTGGGGCGCGCGCCCCAGCACCCCCAGGCCCTGCTTGCCGAAGCGGCTCTCGGCCTGCCAACCCAGGCGGGCGGCCAGTTGGGCGTTGTTGCCCAGCAGCGGGTGCGCGTCCAGCGGCAGGTGGAAGGCGAACAGGTTCATGTCGGCCTGCAACAGGGCCTTCAGGCGCTTGTGGCGCTGGCCGATCACGCGGGCGTCCTCGCCGCGCCAGAACCAGCCGTGGTGCACCAGCAGCGCGCAGGCATCGAGCTCGGCGGCGCGATGCACGAGTTCCAGGCTGGCGGTGACACCGCTGACCACGCGCCGGATGCGTGCGCGCCCCTGGACCTGCAGGCCGTTCGGGGCATAATCGTCGAAGCTGTCGACGCTCAGCAATTCGTGCAGGTGCTCCGCAAGGCGTTCGCGTGTGAGCATGTCGGGTTCGGGACCGTGAGAAGGCCAATGGGGCATGAGGGCACGGCAGCGCGACGAAACACGGGCCATGCGACGACTCTGGGGGATTTTCGCTCAAGCGACCACGATTGCCGTGGGCGTGCTGCTGGCCGCGCGTCTGCTGGCGCCGCAATGGTTCGCCGGGCCCGCGCCCGCACCGCGCCCCGCGGCCAGCGCGCCGCGGGGCGCGGCTGCGTTCACCCAGGCGCCGCGCAGCTATGCCCAGGCTGCGGCGAGCGCCATGCCCGCGGTGGTCTCGGTCACCTCCGAGCGCATGCCGCGCAGGCGCGCTCCGCTGCCCGGCGATCAAGGTTCGGAGCGCCCGGGAACGCTGCGCCCCAGCCTCGGACTGGGCTCGGGGGTGCTGGTGGCTCCGGCCGGCTATGTGCTGACCAACGACCACGTGATCGAAGGGGCCGAACAGATCGAGGTGCGCCTGGCCGACGGGCGACAGGCTCGCGCGAAAGTCGTGGGGCGCGATCCCGACACCGATCTGGCCGTATTGCACATCGACCTGCCGCGGCTTCCGACCCTGGAATTCGCCGACGAGCGCAAGGCGCGCGTGGGCGACGTGGTGCTGGCGGTCGGCTACCCCTTCGGCGTCGGACAGACGGTGACCCAGGGCATCATCAGCGCGCTGGGTCGCAGCCGCCTGGGCATCAACACCTTCGAGAACTTCATCCAGACCGACGCGGCGATCAACCCGGGCAACTCCGGCGGCGCGCTGGTCGACTCCCAGGGCCGCCTGCTGGGTATCAACACGGCCATCTACTCCAGCTCGGGCGGCTCGCTGGGCATCGGGTTCGCGGTACCCGCCTCCACGGCGCGCGAAGTGCTGCGCCAGCTCATCGCCCACGGACGCGTGCGACGCGGCTGGATCGGCGTGGAGGTCCGCGACCTGGACCCCGCCCAGGCACGCCGCCTGGGCCTGCGCGCGGCGCGCAATACACATGATGGCTACGGGGTCATGGTCGCCGAGGTGCTGGCAGGCGGACCCGCGCAGCAAGCCGGGCTGCGCAGGGGCGACGTGCTGCTGCGGCTGGACGGTCGCGCGGTGGACAATGCCGACCAGTTGCTCGATCGCGTGGCCGCGCTGACCCCGGGAAAGCCGGCGGGCCTGGAGGTGCTGCGCGCGGGCAAGCGCCGCAGCCTGCGGGTGAACGTGGGCCTGCGACCGCTGCCGCCCCCGGCGGACGACGACGAGAGCGACGACGAGGACGCGCCGGCGAGTGAACCGGGCCCCGCGGCCCTGGCCCCGTGGGGCCAGCCGTCGCGGCCCGCGCCGCCGAACCCGCCGCTCAGCTGAGCCTGCCGTGCCGGCCGGCGCGCCGATGCGCCGGAACCGCTCGGCCACGCGGCGGCGGCCGCAGACGGGGCTCAGGCGCCCGACTCGTCCTTCGCGTCGCCCTCGGCCTGGCCCTTCGACTCGCCGTCGGACTCGTCCTTCTTCTCCTCGTCGGGAGACGCCGAGTAGGTTCCGAGTATGCGCGCGCCGATGATCCCCACCTCGTACAACAGGATCATGGACACCGCCAGGGAACTCTGCGAGAACACGTCCGGCGGGGTGATGACCGCGGCGATGACGAAGGCGGCGACGATGAAATAGGCCCGCCAGGCCTTGAGCTGCGCGATGGTCAGCACCTGGAATCGCACCAGCAGCATGAGCACCACCGGGACCTCGAAGGCGCTTCCGAAGGCCAGGAACAACGTGAGCACGAAGTTCAGATAGGACTCGATGTCCGGCGCCGCGGTGATCACCTTCGGCGCCACCGCCTGGATGAAGGTGAACAGGCGACCGAGCACGATGAAATAGGCGAAGGACACGCCCAGGTAGAACAGGATCGTGCTGAGGATCACCAGCGGAAGCACCAGGCGCCGTTCATGCGCGTACAGGCCGGGTGCGACGAAGGCCCAGAGCTGGTAGAGCACCACGGGCAGCGCCACCATCAGCGCCGCCAGCATGGTGAGCTTCAGCGGCACCAGGAAGGGGGTGATGACCCCGATGGCGATCATGCTCGAGCCATGGGGCAGGTGCGAGATCAGCGGGCGCGCGAACAGATCGAACAGCCCCGAGGGCCCGGGATAGACCACCAGCACCGCGAATGCCACGCCCACGCCGATCAGCGCGCGGATCAGGCGGTCGCGCAATTCGATCAGATGGGAAATGAAGGGCTGCTCGCCCTGCGGATCATCGGGCTGGGACGACGGGGCTTCGCTCACCGTGCTCACTCGAGGCTCAAGGGGGACTCAAAGGGGGGAGCGGTACCGCGCGAGGCGGAACCGGCGGGAGACGGCGCGGGCACGCGCGACTCAGGCACGCGTGCGCACCCGGTAGCGCGCCATGCGTGCCGCGCCCGACAGCGCGTGTCCGCGCAGGCGGGAGTGGCGGCGGTACCAAAGCGGCACCGAACCGCCGCCCGAGCGCTTCAGGCGCTTGGCGCGCCCGGGCTCGGCCAGGTAGGGAACGGCCGGCGTGTCGCCCGCGTCCTGCGCGGCGTCGGCAGAGGAACTGCCCGGCAGACCCGCGGTGGCTTCCTTCCAGGCGCTGTCGAACTCGTCGCGCACGTCGCCGAGGTTCTTCGAGACCGACTCGTGGATGTCGCGCACCGAGGTCTCGACCTCGGACTTCATGCTGCGCAGCTCCTCGAGCTCGATCTGCCGGTTGACCTCGGACTTGACGTCGGCCATATAGCGCTGCGCGCGCCCCATGAGGTTGCCCACCGTGCGCGCCACGCGCGGCAGCTTCTCGGGGCCGAGCACGATCAGCGCGACCACGCCGATCACGCCCAGTTCGGAGATTCCGATGTCGAACATGGCTCAGTCAGGACACCGCCGCCGGTCGCGCGGACCGGCGAGCGTCGCGTCCCTTCGCGGGCTCAGGACTTTTCCTTCGCCTCGACGTCGATCGCATCCTTGCGCGCGGCGGCCTCGGGGGCCTGCGCGGCGATCTGCTTGTCGACCGGCGCGGTGCTCGCGGCGCCTTCGCCATCGCGCATGCCTTCCTTGAAGCCCTTGA
Organism: Pseudomonadota bacterium; assembly: GCA_021830925.1. Taxonomy (GTDB): domain Bacteria; phylum Pseudomonadota; class Gammaproteobacteria; order Burkholderiales; family Burkholderiaceae_C; genus Thiomonas_A. The sequence goes on from JAKBNS010000087.1 coordinate 7,499, forward strand.
CGGCGGAGCCGAGGTCGGTGCCGATGTTCTTCAGCTTCTTCGTGCCGAAGACCATCATCACGATGACCAGGACGATCAGCCAATGCCAGATGCTCAGTGAACCCATGATGAACCTCCTGCGCGCCTTCCGGGCGAAAGTGCGCTTGCACGGGCGGGAACCGCCCAGGATGTGAACAGACCGCCCATTTTAGCGGGTGGCGGGCGTTACCGCCGCAACATGCCGCACGGTGTTGGTAACAAGCTTGAACCAGCGCAGCATCAGGGCGTGTCGGAAGGCCTGGCGGCAGCGCTGCGGGAGGCGAATTCCTGCAGCCCCGAGACGCCTTCGCGCCGGGCCAGTTCGGCCAGTACCTCGCGCGGCGCGATGCCGTGGGCGCCGAGCGCCACCAGCACGTGGAACCACAGGTCGGCCGCTTCGTAGACGATCTGCGCGCGCTCGCCTCCCTTGGCCGCCAGCACGAACTCGGTGGCTTCCTCGCCGACCTTCTTGAGCATCGCGTCCTCGCCCTTGGCGAACAGGCGCGCGACGTAGGACTTGTCGGGATCGGCCTGGCGCCGCGCCAGGATCAGTTCCCCGAGGCGATCCAGCAGGTCGCCGGCGTCGGCGGCTTGGTTCATCGGTAGATGTCCTCCGGATCCTTCAGCACCGGGGCCACGCTGGTCCAGGAGCCGTCCTGCAGCTCGCGGAAAAAGCAGGAATGGCGCCCGGTATGGCAGGCGATGGGGGGCTCGTGGCCGAGCTGGCGCACGGTGAGCAGCAGCACGTCGCCGTCGCAGTCCAGGCGGATGGACTCGACCTTCTGCACATGGCCGGACTCCTCGCCCTTGTGCCACAGGCGCTTGCGCGAGCGCGACCAGAACACGGCCTCGCCCAGCTCGCGCGTGCGCTCCAGCGCGTCGCGGTTCATCCACGCCACCATCAGCACGTCGCCGCTGCCGGCTTCCTGCACCACGGCGGTCACCAGGCCCTGCGCATCCCAGCGCACGGCGTCCAGCCAGTCCTTGTCGCTCATGCCCGAAGTGTAGTCAACCCCGCCACCCGCCGCCCCGATGTCGAGAGCACACCCGCCGCAGGGCCGCCCCAAGGCAGGGGTTGGGCCGCCAACGGCGGCCATGTACCGCCACCTGAAGGCGGCGGCCAATGCGACAGCGCCCGCTGTCGAGAGCACACCCGCCGCAGGGCAGCCCCAAGGCGGGGTGCGTCCCCCTCGGGGGGACGGAGCGGGGGTCGCCCCCCGCGACGGAGGGGGCCC
>JAKBNS010000181.1 GCA_021830925.1 Pseudomonadota bacterium
GGCGCTGCGGATCGCGCAGCAACGGGCGGCCGGGGTTGCCGATGTCGCCCGAGAAGAACACGGTGCGGCTTGCGCCCGGCTGCTCCAGTTCCAGCAGGATGGATGCGGAGCCCAGGATATGCCCGGCATCGACGAAAGTCGCGTGCACCCCGGGCGCCACCTCCAGGCGCACGCCGTACTCCACCGAACCGTCGAAGTAGTCCATGGCGTGGAACGCGTCCGCCAGGGTGTACAGCGGCTGCTCCGACTCGCCGTGGCGCCGGCCGTGGCGCTGCGCGCGGCGCGCCTCCTCCTCCTGCAGTCCGGCCGCGTCGGCCAGCACCAGGCGCGCGAGCTCGCGCGTGGCGGCGGTGCAGACGATGCGCCCCTTGAAGCCCCGCTTGACCAGCAGGGGAATGCGCCCGCAGTGGTCCAGGTGGGCATGGGTCAACAGCAGCACGTCGACCCCGGCCGGGTCGAAGCCGAACTCGGCGGCGTTCTCCTCCGCCAGCTCGCGCCCGCCCTGGAACAGACCGCAGTCCACCAGCACGCTGGCGGAATCGGTGCGCAGCAGGTGGCACGAGCCGGTCACCTGCTTGGCCGCGCCGTGGCAGGACAATTGCATCATGGCTGGGACTCCCTCGAAAGACCGGCCAGTTCCGGCAGGCCACGCGCCAGTTCCTCGTCCAGCGCGATGCGCTCGACGCCCGCCGGCGGATCCACGCTGTCGGTGCAGGCCACGCGCGCGGCTCCCGCCTCGCGCAGTCGCTGCAGCGCATCGCCCGCGAACAATCCATGCGTGACCACGCAGACCGCCGGCGCCAGGCCGCGCCCGCGCAACTGCTCCAGCACCACCGCCAGGGTGCGTCCCGAACTGGCGATATCGTCCAGCAGCACCGGCGTGCGCCCCGCCCAGGCGCTCAGCTCGGGCAGCCGGCTGGACACGTCCAGGTCGCCGTGGCGCTGCTTGTCCAGCACCAGCATCGGCGCGTTCACCCGCGCGGCGACGTCGGCCACCCACTGCCGGCTCTCCGCGTCGGGGCCGATGAGCAGCGGCTCCGCCACCTCGGCTGCGATCCAGCGCGCCAGCGGCGCGGCCGCGTGCACCACGCGGCTGCGCAGCGTGTACACCCGCTCCAGACGGTCGATGCGGTGCAGGTGGGGATCCACGGTGAGCAACCAGTCGAAGTGGCTCGACAGCAGTCTCGCGTAGATGCGCGCGGAGACCGCCTGACCGGCCTCGAAGGCGCGGTCCTGACGCATGTAGGCCAGATAGGGCGCGACCAGCCCGACCCGCGCGGCGCCGAGCTCGCGCAAGGTGTCCGCGGCCATCAGCAGGGGCACGCTGAGCGCGTCGGGGTCGCGCAGGGTGCACACCAGCGCGGCCGCCACCTCGGGAGGCTGCACGCGCACCAGGGATTCGCCGTCGGGAAAACGGTGCAGCCACAAGCCGGCCGTGCGCACGGCCGGGCCCAGGCGCGCCGCGAGCGCCTCGGCACGCGCCTGGTTGCCGGGCATCGGGTACAGCTGCAAGGCGATATCCGGCACGGGGTTCATGCAAGCACCCTCCTCGCTACGCTCATGTCGACTCCAGATGGAACATGCCGGGATGTCCGCGCACGAAATCCAGCGCATAGTCGAGCTCTCCCTGCGACTCGGCGTGCAGCTCGAACAAGGGCTGGCCGCGCTCGACCCGCTCTCCCACGTGCGCGCCCAGCAGCAGCCCGGCGGTTCGCGCGTGCGGCGCGCCCGCCAGTTTGGCCGCGCGCGCCAGCAAACGGTTGTCGATGGCCTGCACGCGCCCGGTGCACGGCGCGGGCACAGGGCGCTGGAACGGCGCCACACCGGGTTCGCGAAACGCGCCCTGGGCCTCGCAGATGGCCTGGAACTTGCGCAGCGCCCGCCCGTCCGCAAGCACGCCCGCCGCCAGTTCGCGCGCGGCCGCGCTGGCGCCTTGCGGCACCAGCGCGCCGAGTTCGACCACCGCCGCGGCGACGTCCAGCGCACGCTCGCGCAGGTCGGCGCTGGCCTGCGGATGGTTGCCCAGCACGCGCAGCACGTCGTGCGCCTCCAGGGCCGGGCCGATGCCGCGACCCACGGGCTGCGAGCCGTCGGTGACCATGCCCACCAGCTGCAGACCAAGCGCGCGCGCGCTGGCATGCAGCGCGTGCAGCAGCGACCGCGCCTGCTCGTCGCTGCGCACCTTGGCGCTGGGTCCGGTGGGAATGTCGATCACCACGTGGGTGGAGCCCGCCGCCGCCTTCTTGGACAACACCGAGGCCACCAGCTGCGCCTCGCTGTCGAGGTCGAGCATGCGCTCGACGCGGATCAGCAGGTCGTCGGCCGGGCTCATGTTCATGGCCCCGCCCCAGACCATGCAGCCGCCCTCGGCCTCGACCACGCGACGCATCGCCGCCAGATCCAGGTCCACCCGGGTGATGGTCTCCAGCGTATCCGCGGTTCCCGCGGGCGAGGTGATGGCGCGCGAGCTGGTCTTGGGCATGATCAGCCCCAGCGCGGTGGCGATGGCCACGACGATGGGCGTGGTGCGATTGCCGGGCAGCCCGCCGATGCAGTGCTTGTCGACCACCAGCGGATGCGGCCAGCTCATGCGCGCGCCGCTGTGCACCATGGCCCGGGTCAGGCCGGTGACCTCCTCCCGGTTCATGCTGCCAGCCGCGCAGGCCACGAGAAAGGCGGCGATCTCCACATTCGACAGGCGCCCCGCCACGGTGTCGCCGATGATCGCCTCGAAGGCGCCCTCGGCCAGGCGCTTGCCGTAGATCTTCGCCCGCACGTGGCTCATCGCGTCGCTGGGCGGCGCGAAGCGGAAGCGCAGCCGTTCGTCGGGCCGCGGCTGCAGGCGCAGCCACGCCGCCTCGGACAGGCCGACCTCGTCAGGCCCGAGCAGACCGCCCGAACTCAGGATGTTCAGCGTGGCGACGATGCTCGCGCGCGCGCCCAGCACCTCGATGCGCGCATGCGCTTCGAAACCCTCGGCGCGCACAACGGGCGAGTCGGCGCGCAGCACCACCACCGGCTCGTGATGCGTGTCCACGCCCAGACGCCTCGGCAGCAGCGAGAAAACCGGTGCAATGGGCGCGGGCACGGCAGGCTCCATTTCGACTCCGGAAAGAGGCTGGAAAACCCAGCATAGCAAGCCCGGAAACCCAGGAATTTGCGATATCGCAGGCCGGGCGCACTGCCGCAGCGCAGCACGGCCCGCCCCGCTCAATCGGTATCGGCGAACAGCAGCTTGGCCACCGTCTGGTTGTCGATGGGCTCGCCGAACAGCGAGCGCACCAGCAGGTCGCTGCCCAGAAGCTGCGGCGCGAACAATACATCGGGCTGGACGCGCCGGATCTTCGCCACGTGGCGAGCGTCGTTGACCCCGGCGATGGTCTTCACGCCCGGGGCCAGCTCCTTGACCGCCAGCACCGCGAAGGCGTTCTCGGCGTCGTCCTCGCGCAGGGTCAGCACCGCCTTGGCCTGCGGCACGCCGGCCTGCTCCAGCACCTCGTTGTTGGAGGCGTCGCCCACGATCACGTCGGCCTCGGGCGGAAACGGCGACGCCGCGGCCGACGACACCACCACCGTGACCGGAACCCCGCGCTGCTGCAGCGCCTTCCAGGTCGTGTAGGCCAGCGCCGAGACGCCGAGGATGACGTAGTGATTGCGACGTTGATGCTTTTGCATCCGACCCTCCAGAGCGCGCTTGATGCTGCCGCCGATCACCGGGCCGATGATCAGCGACAGCGTGGTCGCGAACACCGAGATGCCCAGCACGATCAGCGAGACCGTGAACATGCGCGCATGCGGGGTGCGCGGCACGATGTCCCCGTAACCCACGGTGGACATGGTTTCCACCGCGTAATACAGCGCCGTACCCAGGTCACGGATGGGCGGCGCGTAGCCGTTGCCGAACCACAGGCTGCCCAGCATGCCGTACAGCAGCAGGCCGCCGATGCTCAGCAACGCGAACAGCGATCCCGCGGCGATGCTGCTGCGATGGAAGCGCCGCGCCCACACCAGCAGCACGGCCAGCTGCAGCAGGCACAACAGGAACAAGGGACCGGTGCGGTGCGCGGATACGAGCGCGTCGCCTGCTCCGAGCAGGCTGAGCAGCAGCGTGATCACCCAGGCCAGGCGCGCGCGCGCCAGCAGGCCGAAACTCATCAACACCAGACCCAGGCCCAGCAGCACGCGCGGCAGCACCAGCATGTCGGCCAGCCCCGCCGCTCCCTGCGTGGCGTTGAGCTCGCGCAGCGAGCTGGCCACGTGCGCGAACTGAGGGCGCACCAGCACGGCGCCGGCCGTGGCCGCCAGCAGCGCCGCGAGGGCCTGCGGGCCCTGCGCGGCCCAGAGCCGGCGCAGCGCTCCCAGGCGCGACGCGACGGATCCTAGCGGCGTGCGCAGGCGCCGCGCCGGACTCGGTGCGTCGTCGGCGCTCATCGCGGGAATCGCGGTGCCGCGCGCACCGGCAGCAGCTTGCCGGGGTTGAACAGACCTTCGGGATCCAGCGCCGTCTTGACCGCGCGCATCAGATCCAGCGCCACCGGGCTCTTGTAGCGCTCCAGCTCGGGCGTCTTGAGCTGGCCCACGCCATGTTCGGCGGAAAAGCTGCCTGCGCAGGCAGCCGCGGCATCGTGCACGATGCGATTGCACAGTTCCTGGTGCCGGGCCAGGAAATCCGCGCCATCGGCGCCCAGCGGGGCCTGCACGTTGTAATGCAGGTTGCCGTCCCCCAGGTGTCCGAACACGATCAGCCGCGCGCCGGGCAGCGCCTGCAGCACGAGTTCGGCGGTGCCCTCGACGAAGGCCGCCATGCGCGAGATGGGCACCGAGATGTCGTGCTTGATGTTCAGGCCTTCCTGCGCCTGGGCCAGCGGGATGTGCTCGCGCAGCGCCCACATCGCGTCGGCCTGCGCCAGCGACTGGGCGACCGCGGCGTCGCGCACCAGTTCGCGCTCCAGCGCATCGCCCAGCACCTGTTCCAGACGCTGCTGCGCGTGCTCCTCGCCCTCGCTGTCGGACAACTCCAGCAGCACGCACCACGGCGCGTCCAGCTCGAACGGGCGCGCCAGCTGCGGGAAATGCTGCTCCACCAGGCGCAGGCTGTGCGCGCTCATCAGCTCGAAGCCGGTGAGCCCGGCGTCCAGAGCGCCACGCGCGAGCTCGAACAGGGCCACCGCGTCCGCCGCGTGCGCCAACTGCGCCAGCGCCGTGCGCTGCGCGCGCGGACGGGCGAACAATTGCAGGCTGGCCGCGGTGATCAGTCCCAGCGTGCCCTCGGCGCCGATGAACAGGTCGCGCAGGTCGTAGCCGGTGTTGTCCTTGCGCAGGCTGGACAGACCGTTCCAGACCTCGCCGCGCGCGGTCACCACCTCGAGGCCCAGGCACAGGGAGCGCGCATTGCCGTAACGCAGCACCGCGGTGCCGCCAGCATTCGTGGACAGCACGCCGCCGATGGTGGCGCTGCCCTCGGCCGCCAGGCTGAGGGGAAACAACATGCCCTGCTGCGCGGCCGCCTCCTGCACCGTCTGCAGGATGCAGCCGGCCTCGGCGACCAGCACGCCGTCGGCCGGAAAAACGTCGCGGATACGGTTCAGCCGGCGCAGCGACAGCAGCAACTGCTGCCCGCTGGCGTCGGGCGTCGCGCCTCCGACCAGCCCGGTATTGCCCCCCTGCGGCACCACGGCCACGCCGTGCGCAGCGCACAACTGCACCACCTCGGCCACCTGCGCGGTGTCCCCCGGCGAGGCCAGCGCCAGCGCGCGTCCCTCGTAGCGTCCGCGCCAGTCGCGTGTCCAGGCGGCGATGTCCTCGGCCCGCTGCTGCACGTGGCCGGGCCCCAGCAGGGCCTGCAGCGCGTCGAGGAAGCGCTCGGTGGCGCGCGGCGCGTTCACGTCGGGGCTCCCAGGCGGCGCGCCGCGTCGGCAAGACGCCGTCCCAGCGCCTGCGCCAGATGCAATTCGTCGTCGGTGGCCGCCAGCGAGGCGTCGGCACCCGCATGGTGGCTGGCGCCGTAGGGGCTGCCGCCGCTGCGCGTGGCGCCCAGCCTGGCCTCGGTGTAGGGCAGCCCCACCAGCAGCATGCCGTGGTGCAGCAGCGGCAGCATCATCGACAGCAAGGTCGTCTCCTGCCCCCCGTGCAGACTTCCGGTCGAGGTGAACACCGCGGCGGGCTTGCCCGCCAGCGCCCCGGAAAGCCACAACGGCGCCGTCTGGTCCCAGAAGTATTTCATCGGCGCCGCCATGTTGCCGAAGCGCGTGGGCGAACCCAGCGCCAGCCCGACGCATTCCTGCAGATCGGCCAGTTCGACGTAGGGCGGCCCCTCGCGGGGAACCGGCGCATCCGGGGTCTCCACGCGGGAGCTCACCCGCGGCACCGTGCGCACGCGGGGCAGCATGCCCGGCACTTCGGCCACCCCCCGCGCAATGGCTTCGGCGAGTTCGCGCGTGCCGCCGTGTACGCTGTAGTAGAGGATCAGAATTTCTTGCATGACCCAATCCTATGCGCGAGTGGACCACCCGGCCTGAAACGCTGCGCCTGCTGCGGGCTCTGGGCGCGCTGCGCGCGCGCTTCGAGCAGTGCCGCCTGGCCCAGACGGCGGGCAGCCTGACCTTCACCACCCTGATCTCGCTGGTTCCGCTGCTGGCCGTGGGGCTGTCGCTGTTCACGGCCTTTCCCGCCTTCCGCCACATGGAACAGCACCTGCAGCAGCGCATGGCCAGCACCATGCTGCCGCCGCGCATCGGCGCCACCGTGCTGGAATACCTCAACGCCTTCGCCGCGCGCGCGGCCGGACTCGGCATCGCCGGAGTGGCCGGGCTGGCGCTCAGTGCCACCTCGCTGATGCTGACGGTGGACCGCGCGCTCAACACCATCTGGTTCACCGCGCGCCCGCGCCCGCTGGGCCAGCGCGTGCTGCTGTACTGGGCGGCGCTGACCCTGGGGCCGCTGGCCATGGGCTCCACGCTCGCCGTCTCCTGGGCCGCGCTGGCCTCGCGCCACGGTCTGCTGCATCACATGCCGGGGGCGGCGGGCGCCTTCCTGACGGCGCTGTCCTGGGTGTTCGTGGCGCTGGCGCTGGCCGCGCTGTACCGCTACTCGCCGAACGCCGACGTACGCTGGCCGGATGCACTGGGAGGTGCCGCACTGGCCGCCGTGGGATTCGGCCTGGCCGGGCGCGTGTTCACCTGGTACGTGGGCAGCGCGGCGAACTTCACCGCCGTGTACGGCACTTTCGCCGCCTTGCCCATGTTCTTGTTGTGGATCTACTGCAGCTGGATGGTGGTGCTGGTCGGCGCGATGGTCGCCGCGCACCTGCCGTTGTTGCGCCTGCACGCGCAACCGCAAGCGCGAGGTCCCGGCTCTGACTTCCTGCTGGCCTTGCGCCTGCTGCGGCTGCTGGAACAATCTCGCGGCGTCGGCGACGCCGGACGGGACATTCTCGCGCTGGCGTCCAGGTTGCGCTGCGATCCGCTGCACCTGCGCCCGTTGCTGGATCTGCTGGAACGCCTGGGCTGGGTGGGTCGCGTGGCGCCCACGCCGCGTCACCACTGGGTGCGCTGGGCGCTGCTGACCGATCCGCGGCAGGCCCCGGCCCAGGCCCTGCTGGACCAGCTGGTACTCGACCATCACGCCGCCGCCGGCACCTCGATGCGCCTGGCCGAGGCGCTGCAGCCGCTGCAGGCTCTCACGCTGCACGATCTGTTGCAGCGTGACGACTCCTGAAACCCGCGTCGGCCGGCCCCGCTCGGCCCGTCCGAATAACCCCATCGGCGAAGCAGGGGCTGTGGCGCGAGGCCCGGCGGGCATGCACAATGCTCTCACGCTCGGGCCCGTTCCCCGCGGGGGTCCGGTCATGCCGCGCGAGTGCGGCGCCCTCCTTTGCCGACTCGAGGCGCGAACATGCAGATCACGGTCCATCGAGGTCCCGAGCTCTGGCGCGAGCCGCGCAGCATGGCGGCGGCCACCTACAACCTGGCGCGCACGCTGCAGATGCGCAGCGCCAACGGCGTGGCCTTCGTGCCCATCCGCAGCCTGCAGGTGCTGGCCATCGTCGACCGCGACGAATTCGTGTTCCTGGACAGCGAGCAGCGCGCGCTCGCCCTGCTGGCCTGGGAGCGCCTGCGCCCCGACCACCGGACCGGGCTGGATCAGGCGGTGGACTTCGAAGCGGTGGGCTACGGCGAGCCCGCTCGCGAAGCCATGCGCCGCCTCCCGCGGGAGTTCCACGAGGCCCTGCGCGCCGTGGCGCTGCGGCGGCGCGGCGACCAGCCCGCCACGCTCTTGCAGCTTCCCCCGCGCGGCAGCCACCGGGGGCGCGGCGCCTGAGGCCGGGGGCTACTCGTCGTCGGCCAGTTCGGGGTCCCAGCCGCGCGCGCGGGCCTGTTCGATGGCCTGCTCGTAGATGGCGCGGTGGCGCTCCAGCAGTTCGGCGGGCAGTCTGCTGGGCAGGCCGCCGTGGCGATCCCATGCCTGCTCGACGCGCTGCGCGAGCTCCTGCATGCGTCCCAGGCTCCAGCCGGCGCAATCCTCGGCGTCGGGGATCAAGCCGAACACCCTCGCGTCCAGCACGATGCGCCCGAGCTGCGTCAGCCCGTGACGGTCGGCATGCAGCCCGGGATAGACGGAGGCGGAGGTGTTCATCGCGATTCTCCGGTAACGCCATGGTCGACGAATTCCAGCGCGCTGCCGAATCGCTCGCTGAGTACCTGGCCTGCGCGCATCGCCAGACCCAGGTCGCGCAGCAGGCCGTCGTTCAGTCCATAACAGCAGGCATGCACCTCCACGCGCTGGCCCCGCGCCCAGGCGTCCTGCAACACCGTGGTGCGGCACACGTTGTGCGCCTGGTCCAGCGCGTTGAGTTCGCACAGGCGATCCCAGCGCTGCTCCGCGGGCACCGCGGCCAGGCGATCGGCATGGCGCTCCATGACGTCGCCGACATGGCCCAGCCAGTTGTCCACCAGGCCGACCCGCGCGCCCTCGAGCACGGCCTTGACCCCGCCGCAGCCGTAGTGCCCGACCACCAGGATGTGCTCGACCCGCAGCACGTCGACCGCGAACTGCAGCGTGGACATGGAATTCATGTCCGAGTGCGGCATCACGTTGGCCACGTTGCGGTGCACGAACACCTCGCCCGGAGCCAGGTCGATCACCTCGTTGGCGGGAACGCGCGAATCCGCGCAGCCGATCCAGAAATACTTCGGCGCCTGCTGGCGCGCCAGCTTGGGAAAGAAGTCCGGACGGGTTTCGCTGACGCGACGTACCCAGCGCCGGTTGTTGTCGAACAGCGCGGCGTAGTCGGGATTGAATTCCGGGGGCATGAAGGTCCTGATCCTGTTGAATGCGCTCCATGCTACCCGCTCCCTACTCCCTTGCAGGATCGTGCGCAAGCAAAGACACCTTGGCGCTTGGGCGCATGGCCCACGGGGATTGTGGGCCATGCGCCACAGGCGCGGAGTCAGAAACTGTGCGAAATCCCCAGCGCCACGCCGTTGGAATTGCGCCCGACGATGCCGTGCACGACGTCGCCGGCGGCCCCCACCGCCAGGTCGGTGCCCAGGCGCGTCGGCGTGGCGCCTTCATTGGCGATGTGCGCCGCCGACACATAGGCGATCGTGCGCTGCGACAGCTGATAGCTGTAGCCCAGCGCGTATTGCGTGGCATAGGATGCGTCCAGATGCGTGGGTCGGGGCGCCATGGAATCGGCATAGCGCCCCATCGAGGCCATCAGACTGCCGCGCCCGAGCGGGAGTCGAACCCCCACGTTGATCATGCGCTGGTCGCCGTTGGCATCGTTGGAGCTTCCCTGCTCGCCTTGCACGAACAGATCCAGCGTACCCAGGTTCAGGCTGGCGTAGGCCGCCCACAGCCGATAGGTGTCGCCCAGCGATGGCTCCGGGATCGCCCGCACCCGCCGCCACTGCCCCCAGTCGACGCCCAGCGCGAGCGCGCCGCCGCGGTACTGCGCGGCGAACAGCAGGGCCGTCGGGTCGCGCGCATCGTCCGGGTCCTGCCAGGTACCCGAGCCACGCGTGTGGGGCGAATACTGGGCCTGCGCGCTGAATCCCCCGGCCTCGGGCGCGAACCAGGTCACGGCCTGGCTGGCGCGCCCCATGCCCACGCCCATGCGGTTGTTGCCCACCAGCGAGAGATTGCCCACCTGGCCGAGGTAGGCATTGTCGAAGGCATCGCCGTTCCCCGAGTGCAGGTTCACCAGCGTGACCTGGCGCCCCATGCGCAGCGTGCCCAGGCTGCCCGAAAGCCCGAGCCAGGACTCGCGCTGCATGAACCCCCCGCCGGAACAGTAGGGATCGCCGCCGGAGTCGAGCTGATTCAGCCCGACCCCGCAAAAGCCCGTCTCCGCCTTGAAGTCGAGCTTCAGGCCGGGCATGAGCTGGTCACTGCCGCGCACGCCCAGGCGCGATCCGGTGACGCCGCCGGCGCCCATGCCGGTGATGGACGTGGCCACGGGTGGCGCATCGGGGTCGGAGGAATGCTGGCGCACGCCGCTGAAGCGCGCCACGCCGACGTCGATGGAGCCGTACAACTGGAGGGAGGTGTCCTGCGCCTGGGCGCAGCCGCAGCAGGCGGCCGCGCCGGCGCCCACCTGAACAAGCCATCGTGAGAGTTTCATGGTCGGTTTCGCGTGATCGAGACCGAGGGCCTTCGTTCACGCCGCGACCGGGATCGACGGCATGCTCCTCCGCGCGCCCTCGAATGCGAGGGGGAGGAGCAGCTTGTAGGTTTGGCGACGCCCGAGCGACGCCCACGACCACGCGACCCGACGGGCTGTCAGGTCAGCGGGTCATGCTGCGTGGATACGACAGCGGGAGGCCCGGCGCGAAGCCCGGCCGGTCCGTCGGGGATTCAGGCCGCGCAAAGGCGCGCGCGCGCCGCCTGGTATTCGGCCTGCAGGCGCCGCACCAGAGCGCCCGCGCCCAGCACCTCGTGCACCGCGCCGATGCCCTGCCCGCAACCCCAGATGTCCTTCCAGGCCTTGGCGCCGCCGATGGCGGCGGCGAAGTCCATCTGGCTGGGGTCTCCCTGCGGCAGATGCTCGGGGTCGAGTCCGGCCGCCACGATGGAGCCGCGCAGGTAATTGCCCAGTACCCCGGTGAACAGGCTGGAGTAGACGATGTCGCGCGCGCTGGAATCGACCACCATCTGCTTGTAGGCGTCCGCGGCGCGCGCCTCCTCGGTGGCGATGAAGGCGCTGCCCATGTAGGCCAGGTCCGCGCCCATGGCCTGCGCGGCGAGAATCGACTCGCCGCGTGCGATGGCGCCCGACAGCACCAGCGGCCCGTCGAACCAGGCCCGGATTTCCTGCACCAGCGCGAACGGCGACAGCGTGCCCGCATGCCCGCCGGCGCCGGCCGCCACCGCGATCAGTCCGTCGGCGCCCTTCTCGACAGCCTTGTGGGCGAAGCGGTCGTCGATCACGTCGTGCAGCACGATGCCGCCCCAGGCATGCACCGCCTGGTTCACTTCCGGACGCGCACCCAGCGAGGTGATCACCAGCGGCACGCGATAGCGCGCGCACAGTTCCATGTCGTGCTCGAGGCGCTCGTTGCTGCGGTGCACGATCTGATTCACCGCGAAGGGCGCCGCCGGCTGCTCGGGATGCTCGCGATCCCAGGCGGCCAGCGCCTCGGTGATCTGCGCCAGCCACTCGTCGAGCTGGGAGGCCGGCCGGGCGTTCAGCGCCGGAAAGCTGCCGACGATGCCCGCGGTGCACTGCGCGATCACCAGTTCGGGGTTGGAAATGATGAACAGCGGCGAGCCGATCACCGGCAGGCGCAGGCGGGAAAGTACGGCGGGCAGGGACATGGACGGTTCTCGGGGACGGGGCCGAAGCGGCCCGGAACGACGCCGCCCCGCGCGGGGCGGCGTCGGGCACGGCCCGCCGAAGCGGGCCTAGAAAGCCTCGACGGGAAGCGCCATGACGCTGTCGGCGCCGTCGACCACGGCGTCGCGCAGCGCCGCGCAGCGCGGCAGCAGATGGGTGCAGAAGAACTCGGCCGTGGCCTGCTTGGCTCGGGCGAAGTCCCCCTCCCCGGCGGGCAGGGCATCGGCCGCCAGCCAGGCACGCCCCATCTGCCAGCCGGCGAACAGATAACCGCACAGCATCAGGTAGGGCACGCTGCCGGCGTAGGCCCTGGCCGGCGCATCGGTGCCGTTGCGCACCAGGAACTCCACCACCTCGGCGTAAGCGCCCAGTGCATCGTCCAGGCGGGCGGCCAGCATGCGCGCGGCGTCGCCCGGATGCGCGGCCAGTTCCTGCCGGGTCGCGCGCACGCGCTCGGCGAAGCGCCCGGCCAGCGCACCTGCGTCGCGCAGGGTCTTGCGGCCGACGAGGTCGTTGGCCTGGATCGCCGTCGTGCCCTCGTAGATGGGCAGGATGCGCGCGTCGCGGTAATGCTGGGCGGCGCCGGTTTCCTCGATGAAGCCCATGCCGCCGTGCACCTGCACGCCCAGCGAGGTCACCTCGAGGCTGATCTCGGTGCTGAAGCCCTTGACCACCGGCACCAGGAACTCGTAGTCCGCCGTATGTTCGGCGCGCCGCGTCGCATCGGGCTCGCCGATGCCCAGGTCGTGCCATCCGGCGGCCACCAGGGCCAGCGCCCGCGAACCCTCGGTAAGCGCGCGCATGGTCATGAGCATGCGGCGCACGTCGGGGTGGTGCACGATGGTCGTGGACTCGCGCGCGCCGGGCGGGCGCGATTGCACCCGCTGGCGCGCGTAGGACGCGGCCTGCTGGTACGCACGCTCGGCCAGTCCCACCCCCTGCATGCCCACGGCGTAGCGCGCGGCGTTCATCATGATGAACATGAACTCCAGGCCGCGTCCGGGCTCGCCCACCATCTCGGCGATGGCGCCGGGGCCCACGTCGCCCTTGTCGTCGCCGTACAGCAGCACCGCGGTCGGACTCGCCTTGATGCCCAGCTTGTGCTCCAGCGAGGCACACCACACGTCGTTGCGCCGGCCGTCGTCGAGCACCTTGGGGGCGATGAACAGCGAAATGCCCTTGACCCCGGCCGGCGCGTCCGGCAGGCGCGCGAGCACCAGGTGGACGATGTTGTCCGCCATGTCGTGCTCGCCGTAGGTGATGAAGATCTTCTGCCCGAACAGCCGGTAGCTTCCGTCGTCCTGCGGCACGGCACGCGTGCGCACCAGCGCGAGGTCGGATCCGGCCTGGGGCTCGGTGAGGTTCATCGTGCCGGTCCACTCGCCCGACACCAGGCGCGGCAGGTAGCGCGCCTGCTGCTCCGGCGACCCGGCGGTGAGCAGGGCCTCGATGGCCCCGTCGGTGAGCAGCGGGCACAGCGCGAAGCTCAGGTTGGCGCTGTTGAGCATTTCGTTGCAGGCGGCGCCGATCAGCTTGGGCAGGCCCTGCCCTCCGTGCTCCTGCGGGTGCTGCAGCCCCTGCCAGCCGCCCTGGGTGAAACTGGCGTAGGCCTCGCGGAAGCCCGGCGAGGTGCTCACCGCGCCGTCCTTCCAGGTCGAGGGCTGGGTGTCGCCGCCACGGTTCAGCGGCGCCACGACCTCGCGCGCGAATCGCGCGCACTCGTCGAGCACCGCCGCGGCCGTCTCGGCATCCGCGCCGGCCTCGCGGTAGGCGGGGGTGGCCGCGACCTCGTCCAGCCCGGCGAGATGGCCGAGCACGAACAGCATGTCCTTCACCGGGGCGTTGTAGTCACTCATCGGGGCATCCAGCAGGAGGATTCGGCCGGGATCGTCCGGCCCGAGGGAAAATCAGAGCGCGCCCACCATCTCGGGCACGGCGGTGAACAGGTCGGCCACCAAGCCGTAGTCGGCCACGCCGAAGATGGGCGCCTCCTCGTCCTTGTTGATGGCCACGATCACCTTCGAGTCCTTCATGCCGGCCAGGTGCTGGATGGCCCCGGAAATGCCGACCGCCACGTACAGCTGCGGGGCGACGATCTTGCCGGTCTGCCCCACCTGCCAGTCGTTGGGCGCGTAGCCCGCGTCCACCGCGGCGCGGCTGGCGCCGAGAGCCGCGCCGAGCTTGTCGGCCAGCGGGGTCATCACGGCCTCGAAGTTCTCCTTCGAGCCCAGGCCGCGCCCGCCCGAGACCACGATCTTCGCGCCGCCGAGCTCCGGGCGCTCGCTCTTGGTCTGCTCGCGCCCGACCAGCCGGCTCCTGCCGCTGTCGGGCGCCGGCTCCACGCTGTCCACCGCGGCGCTGCCGCCTTCGGCCGCCACCGGGTCGAAGCCCGTGGTGCGCACCGTGATCACCTTGACCTTGTCGGCGCTCTGCACGGTGGCGATGGCGTTGCCGGCGTAGATCGGGCGGTCGAAGGTGTCGGGGGCCAACACGTGGATGATGTCGGAGATCTGCATCACGTCCAGCAGCGCCGCCACGCGCGGCATCACGTTCTTGCCCGAGGCGGTGGCCGGCGCCAGGATGTGGCTGTAGGCCGGCGCCAGCGCGACGATCTGCGCCGCCAGGTTCTCCGCCAGCGCGTCGGCAAGCTGCGGCGCGTCGGCGCACAGCACCTTGCTCACGCCGGCGATGCGCGCGGCCGCCTGCGCCGCGCCGGCGCAGCCGCTGCCGGCCACCAGCACGTGCACCTCGCCGCCGCAGGCGGCGGCCGCGGCCACCGTGTTGAGGGTCGCCGCCTTGACGGCCTGGTTGTCGTGTTCGGCAATGACGAGTGCACTCATCTCAGATCACCTTGGCTTCGTTCTTGAGCTTGGCCACCAGCGTGGCCACGTCGGGTACCTTCACGCCGGCACCGCGCTTCGGGGGCTCGGCCACTTTCAGGGTCTTCAGGCGCGGCGCCACGTCCACGCCCAGGTCCTCCGGGCTGAAGGTGTCCAGCGGCTTCTTCTTGGCCTTCATGATGTTGGGCAGCGTCACGTAGCGCGGCTCGTTCAGGCGCAGGTCGGTGCTGACCACCAGCGGCAGCGCCAGCTCCAGCGTCTCCAGCCCGCCGTCCACCTCGCGCGTGACCTTCGCCTTGTCGCCGTCGATCTCCACCTTCGAGGCGAAGGTCGCCTGGCCCCAGCCCAGCAGCGCCGCCAGCATCTGCGCGGTCTGGTTGCTGTCGTCGTCGATGGCCTGCTTGCCCAGGATCACCAGCCCCGGCTGCTCCTTGTCCACCAGCGCCTTGAGCAGCTTGGCCACCGCCAGCGGCTGCAACTCGGCATCCGTGCTGACCAGCACGCCGCGGTCGGCGCCGATGGCCAGCGCTGTGCGCAGCGTCTCCTGGCAGGCCGCCACGCCGGCACTGAAGGCCACGATCTCGCTGGCCGCGCCCTTTTCCTTCAGGCGCACCGCCTCCTCCACCGCGATCTCGTCGAAGGGGTTCATGCTCATCTTCACCCCGGCGGTGTCCACACCACTGCCGTCGGACTTCACGCGGACCTTCACGTTGTAGTCCACGACCCGCTTGACGGCGACCAGAACCTTCATGCCTCAGACTCCTCAGGAGATGACGGCCACGCCCCGCCTGGAAAGGCGGCATGCGGCCAAAAATCGAACGACCGTTCTTTTTTTGCAGTGTATCGGCAAGCCCGACGTCGAATCAAGCCCCGAAACCGGGCTGCCCGCCGGAGGCGGGCGGCCCGGCCTGCGCGGGCCAGTGCAACACGCGCTGCGGGAACGGGATCTCGATGCCCGCGTCGCGCAGCGCGCGCCACAGGGCCAGGTTCACGCCACCGCGCACATTGAGAGTACCGTTTTCGGGATCGGCGATCCAGAAACCCACCGTGATCTCCAGTCCGTCGGCCCCGAAATTGCTCAGCACCGCCGACGGCGCGGGTTGCGCCACCACGCGCGGCACCGTGGCCGCCGCGCGCGCCAGCAGCGCCAGCACCTGCTCGACGTCGCTGTCGTAGCCGACCGAGACCACGGTGGAGAACCACACGTTGGGGTCGGTATAGGACAGGTTCTCGATGCGACTCGAGATCAGCAACTCGTTGGGCACGATGGACTCGGTGCCGCCGGCGCTGCGCACCACGGTGTAGCGGGTCTTGATGTCCTGGATGCGCCCCTGGAAGCTGTCCAGGCGCACGTTGTCCCCCACGCGCACGCTGCGCTCGATCAGGATCACGAAACCCGACACGTAATTGGCGGCGATGCGCTGCAGGCCCAGGCCCAGCCCGACGCCCAGCGCGCCGCCGAACACGCCCAGCACCGTGAGGTCGATGCCCACCATCTGCAAGGCGGTCAGCAGGGCCACCGTGAACACGGCGGCGCGCACCAGGCGCGACAGCACCAGGCGCAGGTTGATGTCCAGCGGCGAGGCGAGCAGGCGCGATTCGATCAGCGAGGACAGCCACAGGGCCAGCAGCAGGGTCACGGCCACCGAGACCGCCCCGCGCAACAGGGTCCACGCGGTCAGGCGCTGCGGGCCGATGTGCACCGACACCGCGTCCAGGGCCTCCTTGACCTCCGGCATCGCGCCGCTCAGATACAGCACCAGCCCGACGCCGGCGCAGATACGCACGATCCAGGTCAGCCAGCGCGCGCTGTGCGGATCGGCCAGCAGGCGATGCGCCGCGCGCCCCGCCACCCGCGCCAGCAGCCAGACCGCCAGCACCGGAAGCATCACGTTGAGGAGTTCGGCGCGCAGCAGCTCGCGCGAGGCGTGACGGATCAACTGCAGCGCCAGCAGCGCCACCAGGGGCAGGCCCACGCCATCGCGCAGCGCGGCGCCCAGCGCGCCCTTCCAGGTGGAGGCGGTGAAGCGTCGCTCCACCAGCGCCCCGGCCAGCAGGCCCAGCAGCACGCAGCCGGCCAGCACCAGCAGCTGCCGATGCAGCGGCTGGCCCCAGCCTGGATGCGCCACCGCATGCAGCACGGGCGAGCTCGCGCGCATCGGCAACACGTGGTTCACGGTGTCGTTTTCCAGGACGGCGGGCGCTTTTCCAGGAAGGCCTGCACGCCCTCGAGGGTGTCGGGTTCGTGGAAATTGCACACCATGGTCTGCGAGGCGAGCTGGTAGGCGCCGGCCAGGCCCATTTCCATCTGGCGGTAGAACTGGGATTTGCCCAGCGCGATCGCCTGCGCCGGCTTGGCCAGGATCGAGCTGACCAGTCGCTCCAGTTCGGCTTCCAGTTGCTCGGGCGCCACCGCCCGGTTGACCAGCCCCCACTCGGCGGCGGTGGCGGCGTCGATGAAGTCGCCGGTCAGCAGCATTTCCATGGCCCGCTTGCGGGGCACGTTGCGCCCGAGGGGCACGCTGGGGGTGGAGCAGAACAGACCGAGGTTGACCCCCGAGGTGGCGAATCGAGCCTCCAGGCTGGCCACCGCCAGGTCGGCCTGCGCCACCAGCTGGCATCCCGCGGCCGTGGCCATGCCGTGCACGCAGGCGATCACCGGCTGCGGCAGCGCCACCAGGTCCTGCATGCACTTGCCGCACAACTCGAACAGGTCGTGGATGCCCTCGCTGCCCGCCTGGGGGCGCATCTCGCGCAGATCGTGGCCCGCGCAGAAGGCCTTGCCGGCGCCGCGCAGCACGACCACGCGCGCCCGCGCGTCCTCGCGCAACGCGGCCAGCGCGTCGCGCAGGGCCTGCAGCAGTTCGCGCGACAGCGCATTGAAGGCCTGCGGGCGGTTCAGGGTCAGCGTGACCACGCCGCGCGCATCGCGATCGACCAGCAGCACGGCGGAAGCTGCCGCGGCGGGCGCGGCAAGGTCGTTGACGGCGGACATCGGATTTCTCCAGTCGGGAATGGGGGGCGCCCGGCCGGGCCGGCCGCCATGACGAAGCGTAACGGAGATCGGCCGCGCGACGCGCGCCCGGGTCGTCCGGGTTCAGGAGTCGACGCCGGCCAGCACCCGCAGATGCTCGACCACGCTGCGCCCCAGCGCGCTGAGGTTGTAGCCACCCTCCAGGCAGGACACGATGCGTCCCTGGCAGACCTCGTCGGCTAGGTCGCGGATGGCGCGCGTGATCCATGCGTAGTCGGACTCCACCAGGCCCATCTGCGCCATGTCGTCCTCGCGATGGGCGTCGAATCCGGCGGAGATGAAGATCATCTGCGGCGCGAACTCGCGCAGGCGCGGCAGCCAGCGGTGCGCGACCACCTCGCGCACCTGGGCCCCCGAGGTGTAGGCGGGCAGCGGCACATTGAGCATGTTGTCGGCCGGTTGCTCGGTGCCACTGTAGGGATAGAAGGGGTGCTGGAAGAAACTGACCATCAGCACGCGGGAATCGCCGGCGAGGATGTCCTCGGTGCCGTTGCCGTGGTGCACGTCGAAATCGACCACGGCCACGCGCTCCAGGCCCCGGCGGTCCAGCGCGTGGCGCGCGGCCACGGCCACGTTGTTGATGAAGCAAAAGCCCATCGCGCGGTCGTGGGTCGCGTGATGTCCGGGCGGGCGCACCGCGCAGAAGGCGTTGTCGAGCTCGCCGTCGAGCACCGCGTCGGTCGCGGCCACCGCGGCACCGGCCGCGCGCAGCGCGGCACGCAGGGTATGCGGGTTCATCAGCGTGTCGGGGTCGATCCAGGCGTAGCCCTCCTCGACGCTGCCGCGATCGCGCAGTTCGGCCAGATACAGCGCGCTGTGCGCCAGCTCCAGCTGCTGCTCCTGCGCCAGCGGCACTTGCGGACGCTGCAGCGCCCAGTCGAGTCCGGCGCTGATCAGCCGATCCTCGATGGCCGCCAGGCGGGCGGGGCACTCGGGGTGGTCCTGACCCATCTCGTGGCGGGAACAGTCGGGATGGGTGTAGTACCCGGTGCGCATGTCGTCTCCTGGGTCGGCGCGGTTCGGTGCCCGCGCACACGCGCAGGCACAATAACCCTTCTCGATCATGGATTGTGCTCCCGAGCGGAGGGCTGCGGATTGCGATGAATCACGAACTCGGCGAACTGGTGGCGCAGCTCGACGGCGTGCTGGTGGGCAAGCATGCGCAGCTCGAACTTGCCGTGTGCTGCCTGGTGGCCGGCGGCCACCTGCTGATCGAGGACCTGCCCGGCGTGGGCAAGACCACGATGGCCCAGGCCCTCGCGCAGGGGTTCGGGCTGGGCTTCACGCGCGTGCAGTTCACCGCCGACCTGCTGCCCGCCGACCTGCTGGGCGTGAGCATGCCCGAGCGGGAGACCGGCGCCTTTCGCTTCCATCCGGGCCCGGTGTTCACCCAGGTGCTGCTGGCCGATGAAATCAACCGCGCGCCGCCCAAGACCCAGAGCGCGCTGCTGGAAGCGATGGAGGAGCGCCAGGTCAGCGTGGACGGAGTCTCGCGCGCGCTGCCCGAGCCCTTTTTCGTGATCGCCACGCAGAACCCGCACGAGCAGCGTGGAACCTACGCGCTGCCCGAATCCCAGCTCGACCGTTTTCTCATGTGCCTGTCGCTGGGCTATCCGGACGCCGCCTCCGAACGCGCGCTGCTGCTGGGCGAGGATCGCCGCGAGCTGCTGCGGCGCCTGCCCGCGCGCCTGGACCGCGATACCCTGCTGCGCCTGCAGGATCAGGCCCGGCGCGTGCACGTGGCCCCGGCGCTGGCCGACTACGTGCAGCGCCTGCTGGCCGCCAGCCGCG
This sequence comes from Pseudomonadota bacterium, assembly GCA_021830925.1. Taxonomy (GTDB): domain Bacteria; phylum Pseudomonadota; class Gammaproteobacteria; order Burkholderiales; family Burkholderiaceae_C; genus Thiomonas_A. The sequence continues at coordinate 19,502 of JAKBNS010000181.1, forward strand.
ACGGCCGCGGCCTGGTGGCGGGCCTGAGCCCGCGCGCCGGGCTGGCCCTGCTGCGCGCGGCGCGCGCGCACGCCCTCATGCAGGGGCGCGACTACTGCGCGCCGCAGGACGTGCAGCAGGTGCTGCCGGCGGTGGCCGCCCACCGCCTGGTGGCCGTGGGCGAGCACGCGGGCGGCGGCCCGCGGGTGCTCGCGCATCTGCAGGACATGCTGCAGCGCATCGCGCTGTAGCGCCGCCGAGCCAGGCAGCATGGCCGCGCCCGGCCCGTCCAGCGTGCGCCGCCCGCCAGGCCCGCGCGGGCGCTTCGCCCGCTGGGCGATGGCACGCCATGCGCCGGGCCCGAGCACCCTGCTGGGCCAGCGCAACGTCTACATCCTTCCCTCCGCGGCCGGCTGGATGTTCGCGCTGACCTTGCTGGTGCTGCTGCTGGGTTCCATCAACTACCAGCTCAACCTCGGCTACCTGTTCAGCTTCGCGCTCGCCGGCAGCGCGCTCATGTCGATGCACGTCACGCACGCGAACCTGCGCGGCGTGCGCGTGTCGGTGGTCCGGGCGGCCGATGGCGAGTTCCATGCCGGCCAGCCCGGCACGCTGAGCCTGCACCTGCAGGCCGAGCGCGCAGCGCGCTGGGGGCTGCTGGTGCGCCTCGACGAGGGCGCCGTGCAGGTGGCGGACCTGCGACCCGGCGTGGACACGCCCCTGGCGTTGCGCTGGACGCCGCCGCGGCGCGGCCGCATGCGCTGGCCCGCGTTGCATCTGGAGACGCGCTACCCGCTGGGCCTGTGGCGCGCCTGGAGCGTGTGGCGCCCCCCCGGAGAACTGTGGGTCTATCCCGCTCCCGAACAACCCGCCGCGCCGCTGCCGCCCGCGCAGGCACAGGCCGGCGACGGCACGGCCCGGCGCAGCCGCCCGGGCGACGAAGCGGACGAACTACGCGCCTGGCGCGACGGCGACGAACTGCGCCGCGTGGTGTGGCGCAAGACCCGCGGCGAACAGATGGTGGTGCGCGCCGCGGGCACGACGCCGGCGCACCAGCGCCTCTGGCTGGACTGGGAGGCCAGTGCCGGCGCCGGCGATACCGAGGCGCGCCTGCGCCGCCTGTGCGCCTGGGTGCTGACGGCGCGGGCGCGCGAACTCCACTACGGGCTGCGCATGCCCGGGCACGCCGTCGCGCCGGGCGCCGGCGAGCAGCACGCGCGCGAGTGCCTGCGCCTGCTCGCCGGCTGGGGCCTGCCGGAGCAGCCCGACCATGACTGAGCTCTCGCCCTCACGGCGCGCAGGCCCGGGCGCGCGCCTGCGCGCGCTGCCGGCGCAGGCGCAGGACACGCTGCTGGTGCTCGTCGTGGCGGCGATGAGCGTGGCCCCGCTGCTGGCCTACCTGCCTGCGTGGACCGGCGCCTTCAGCCTGGCGCTGCTGCTGTGGAGAGCGGTGCTGGCCTGGCGCTCGCGGCCCCTTCCCTCGCGGGGGTTGCTGGCGGCGCTGCTGGCGCTGGCGGTGGCCGCGGTGGCGTTGCGCTTTCACAGCCTGCTCGGGCGCGACCCCGGCGTATCCCTGGTGTGCATGCTGCTGGCGCTCAAGCTGCTCGAGGTGCGCCGCAGGCGCGACGCCTACGTGGTGTTCTATCTCGGCCTGTTCTGCGTGTTCGCGCAGTTCCTGTACCTGCAGTCCGCGCTGGCCGCGGCGTGGATGCTGGCCTGCACGCTGGGCTGGCTGACCGCGCTGATCGACGCCAACCTGCCGGGACGACGCCCCTCGCTGGCCGGGCGCCTCGGTCTGGGCCTGCGCCTGATCGGCCTGGGCCTGCCGGTGATGGCCGCGCTGTTCCTGCTGTTTCCGCGCCTGAGCGGCCCGCTGTGGAGCCTGCCCGACGATGCGCGCGCGCGCACCGGACTGGCCTCGGACATGGCCCCCGGCGCGATCGCTCGCCTGGCCCGGGACGACAGCGTGGCCTTCAACGTGCGTTTCGACGGCAAGCGTCCGCCGCAGCGCGCGATGTATTGGCGCGGGCCCGTGCTGGGCGCCTTCGACGGGCGACGCTGGAGCGCCTTGCCGCCGAGCCCGCCGAACGAGTCCGCGCCCCGCCCCGGACTGCGCGATCTCGGCGCTGCGGTGCGCTACACCGTGACTCTGCAACCCACGCAGCGCGATTTCGCCTTCGCGCTGGAGGCTCCCGCCAGTGCGCCGGACTTGAGCGGCCAGCCGGGCACCCGGCTGCGCCTGTTGCCCGATCTGGAACTGCGCTCCGATCATGCGCTGAAACAGGTCACGCGCTACACGGTCACCTCCTGGCTGCGCCACGCCTGGGGCGAACAGGAGCCGGCCGCGCGCCTGCGCGCGTACACGCGCCTGCCCGCTGGCCGGGATCCACGCACCGTGGCACTGGGGCGGGAACTGGCGCGCCGCGATGCCGCCGGCGGAGGCCCGCGCGCGGTGGCGGAGGCGGCGCTGCGCATGTTCCGCGAGCAGCCGTTTCGCTACAGCCTTCATCCGGGCGCCTACGAGGGCGCCAACGCCATCGACCAGTTCCTGTTCGAGCGTCGCGTCGGCTTTTGCGAACACTACGCCGAGGCTTTCGTGGTGCTGATGCGCGCCGCCGGCATCCCGGCGCGCGTGGTCACCGGCTACCAGGGCGGCTCGGAAAACCCCCTGGACGGCTTGTGGGTAGTACGCCAGAGCGATGCGCACGCCTGGGCCGAGTACTGGGTGGCCGGCAGCGGATGGGTACGCGCCGACCCCACGGCGATGGTCGACCCGGCGCGCATCGAGCGCAGCGGCCAGACCCTGGAGGCCTCCGAGCCACTGTTCGGTCTCTCGCTGATGGCCCCCCGCGGCGCCTCCGCGCTGCGCTGGTTGCGCGACCTGGGCGACGCCGTGGACCAGAGCTGGAACGACTGGGTGCTGGACTACGGCCAGACGCGCCAGCGCCGCCTGCTGCACGAGCTCGGCCTGGGCTCCACCGACCCGGCGCGACTGGTCGGCGACGCCGCGCTCAGCCTGGGCCTGCTGCTGGCGCTGGGGGGCGCCTGGCTATTGTGGCGTGGCAGGGCACGCCACGATCCCTGGCAGCGAGCCTACGCGCTGCTGTGCACGCGACTGCGGCGTGCGGGCGTGGATGCGCGTCCCGCGCGGGCGCCCGCGCAGCTTGCGCGCGAACTGGGCCACGATCCGCGCCTGCAGGCCGTGCGGACCCTGCTGCTGGATCTGGATCGCGCCCGCTACGCCGCCGCGGGAGCCGACGCGCGCGCACTGCGCCGATTGTGGTGGCGCGCCGCGCAGGTACCGGTTCCGCGCCGGGTCGCGCCAGCGGTTCGCGACCCAGGCGACACCGCGCATCGCCGCTCGTCGTAAACTTTTCCACCGCGAGCATCCTCGGGGTCGGGCCCGGCCGGCGTGGCCGGCAAGTCGACCCGGAGGGTCCACGCACCGACGCCCGTCCAGCCGTACGTTCAGGAGACCCGCCATGCACCCCCGACGCCTGTCCAGCCAACTCGTGGCCGCGCTGCTCAGCGCCGGCATGCTCGCGCTGCCCCCGGTGGCCAAGGCCGACCTGATCGGTACCCAGCAGATCGTCCGCCAGGCCGGCGGGCACGGAACCCCCGACATCGCCCACGATCGCAGCGTGGTCGAGCAGTTCCTGGCCCGCGCCGACGTGCGTCACCGCATGGAGCAGATGGGCGTCAGCGACGGCCTGACCCAGCAGCGCGTGGCCGCGCTCAGCGATGCCGAGGTGGCGAGTCTGGCCTCGCGCATCCAGTCCATGCCCGCCGCGGGCACACTGGGCTTCCAGGAGACCGTGGTCATCCTGCTGGTGGCCATTCTGGTGGTCGTGGCGATTTGAGCCGGGCCGCGCCCAGGAGTCGGTGGCGCGCCGCCGCGGCGCTCGCACTGCTGGCGGCGCTGGCCGGCGCCCTCGGCGGCTGCGCCCTGCCTCTCGCCTCCGGCCCGCCCCAGTTCCGCGACGGCAAGCTGCTGCAGCGCCCGGCCGGCCTGCCCGAGCAGGCGCGCGTGCCCGGGGTGCCGTTCTACCCCGACGACACCAACGCCTGCGGCCCCGCCTCGCTGGCCGAAGTCCTGCGATTTTCCGGCGTCGACACCGATGTCGACCGCCTGAAGCCGCAACTCATCACCCCCGCGCTGGACGGCACGCTGCAGTACGACATGCTGGGCGCGACCCGGCGCGCCGGGCGTGTGGCCTACGTGATCCGACCCACGCTGGGCGAACTGTTCGCCAACGTGGCCGCCGGCCGCCCGGTGGTGGTGCTGCAGCGCCTGGGCATCCCGGGCAACATCTGGCATTTCGCCGTGGTCGTGGCCTACGACCTGCGCCATGACAGCGTCACCCTGCGCTCCAGCACCGCGCGCGCCCTGGTGCTGTCGATCGGCCAGTTCGATGCCACCTGGGCAGGCGGCGGCCGCTGGGGCTTCGTGGCACTGCGTCCGGGGGACTTTCCGGCCCAGGTGCGTGCGCTGCGCTACCTGCAGGCGGTGGCGCCGATGGAAGGCGTGGCGCCCGAGGCCGCGAGCCAGGCCTACCGCGACGCGCTGGCCCGCTGGCCGGACTCCTGGGTGGCGATGATGGGCCTGGGCAACCTGGCCTACGCGCGCAAGGACTACGCGCAGGCCGCGGCCCGCTTCGCGCAGGCGGCGCGCGCCCATCCGCATGACGGGGATCCGCTGAACAACCTGGCCCAGGCCCTGCTGGCCGCCGGTGACCCGCACGGCGCCCTGGGCGCGGTGCAACAAGCGCAGGCCATCGGCAAGCCCAACCCGCAGGTTTACGCCCGTACGCGCGAGCAGATCGAGGCCGCGCTCGCCCGCGCCGCCCGCTGAGAGGCAGCGTTCAGCCCAGTCGGCGGGCGCGCTCGGTGGGGCTGACGATGTCGGTGAGCCGGATGCCGAATTTGTCGTTGACCAGCACCACCTCGCCGCGCGCGATCAGGAATCCGTTGACCAGCACGTCCATGGGTTCGCCGGCCAGCCGGTCCAGGTCGACCACGGAACCCTGAGCCAGTTGCAGGAGTTCGCGGATCTGGATCTTGGTGCGGCCGAGTTCCACCGACAGCGTGACCGGAATGTCCATCACCAGGTCGAGCTGCTCGGGGCCGGCCACGCCGGCCCCGGCGTCGGGCTGCAATTGCGCGAAACTCGCTCGCTGCGCCTGCGGCGCCGCGGGCGCCGCCTGGGCGACAGCCTCGAGCGGCCCCTGTTCGGCCAGCGCGGCTTCCCAGTCGTCGGCCATCGCCGCGTCCGACGCCGCGGGGTCGCTCTGCTCGGGCGCTGCGCCGGTTTGCTCGGATTCGGCCATGATGTTCTTGCGGATTCAGGATGGTTTGCGGAGCCCGCGCCGGTGGCGCGCGGCCGGGATTCAGCGCAGATGGGCCTTCGGGGACTGCCCCAGGCCCGCCTCGGCCAACAGGCGCTGGCGCACCTTGATGGCCATGGCATCGTCGTGTTGTCCGTATTCTGCGACGAGCACCGGGATTCCGTCGACGCGTGCCACCACCGTCTCGGGCATGTCGACCGGGATCACGTCGCCGACGCGCATGCTCAGCAGTTCGCGCACCAGCACGCTGCGCTGCAGCAACTCGACCCGCATCTCCACCTCGGCCTCTCGCATCTCGCTCTGCAGCGCCTGCATCCAGCGCTGGTCGACCTCGTTGCGGTCGGTGGTCATGCCGGTGGTCATCTGGTCGCGGATCGGCTCGACCATGCTGTAGGGAATGCAGATGTGCAGCGAGCCGCCGCCGCCCTCGATCTCGACGTCGAAGGTGGAGGTGATCACCACCTCGGTCGGCGTGGCGATGTTGACGAACTGGGGGTTGACCTCGGAGCGCAGCACCTCGATGTCCAGCCCCAGCACCGGACTCCAGGCGCTGCGGTATTCCTTGAACACCATGTCCAGCATGCGCCCGATGATGCGCTGCTCGAGATTGGTGAAGTCTCGCCCCTCGATGCGCGCGTGAAAGCGCCCGTCGCCGCCGAAGAAGTTGTCCACCACGCTGAACACCAGGCGCGGATCGAAGATGAACAGCGCGGTGCCGCGCAGCGGCTTGAGCTGCACGAGGTTGAGGTTGCTGGGGACCACCAGGGTGCGGATGAACTCGCTGTACTTGAGCAGGCGCACCGAGGAGACCGAGATTTCGCTCGATCGACGCAGGAAGTTGAACAGACCAACGCGCCACAGACGCGCGAAGCGCTCGTTGATGACCTCCAGCGTGGGCATGCGCCCCCGCACGATGCGGTCCTGGCTGGCCAGGTCGTAGGGACGCACCCCGCCCTCGTCGACCTCCTCGACCTCGGGTTCGCTGTCCTCGCCGGTGATGCCCTGCAACAGGGCATCGACCTCATCCTGGGATAAGACGTCCTTGACCATGGGTGCGCCGCGCGGGCCGTGATGTTCGCGTTCGGGTGATTCAGCGCGAGCGGGCGGACCGCTGAGGCTCCGGCCCGCATGCGCGGGGACTCAGTACTTTAAACGACACGACAGCCACCGAGTTGAATGCGCGGTGGTCTCAGACATAGGTGTTGACCAGGCCGCGCAGCCACGCCGACGACGTGTGCGTCGAACCGGCCACCGGCGCGGCGTCCAGCGTGTCCTGGGCAATGCGTGCGCCGGAGCGGGCGCGCGCGCCGCCGCCGCCGTCGCGCGGGCTGCCGGTGCCGACGGAGGCCTGTCCCAGGTTGATCCCCGCGCCGGCGAACATGTCGTGCAATTGCGGCAGCGCGCTCTCCACCGCCTGACGCACGGCCTGGTGGGCAGAGACGAACTGCGCGTTGACCTGCCCGCCCTGCATCTGCAACTGAACCTCCAGCGGGCCGAGCTGGGGCGGATTCAGGTGCAGGGTGGCGCTCTGCAGCTTGCCGTCCACCGCCATCAGCATCTGCTGGCCCAGTTCCTGTCCCCACGGCGCGCTGCCCACCGGCGACGGCAGCGCCGCGCTGTATGTGGCGGCCGCCTCGACGCCGGAGGCCGGGACCTGCACGGCGGTGCCCAGCTGGGCTGCCGCGTTCAGCGCGGCCAGCGCCGACGCGGAAGCCTGCGCGCCGTCGCCGCGCGGGGTGCCGGCCGCGGCCGCCTGGGTCTGCGCATCCGCCACGCCGGCAGCGGCCAGCGGCGCGGGCGCGGCAGGTGCCGCGCGCACCGCGGCGGCCACCACCGCGTTGGCGACCTGGGCGAACTTGCCCGCCTGGCCGGCCGCCGCGTCGGCCTTCACCGCGGCCTGTTCCGCGTGGGCGTCGGCCTCCACGGCCTGCGCCCCGCCGCCGGACAGGGCATTCGCCAGGACCTGCCCGTCGGGCAGCGCCTGCGCCGCGTTCGCGCCCTGGGCGCCGGGCGGCAAGTTCTTGCCGCCGGTCTGCGTCTGGGCCTTGCCGCCACCGGTTGCCGCGCCACCCTGCCCGGCCAGCGCCGCCCATTGGGCGAGCAGTGCCTGGGCGGCCGCCTGGGCCGCCGAACCTGCCTGCTGGGTCGCGGCGTCGGCCGCGGCATGCTTGGCCTCGTTGCCGGAACCGGAGTTCGTGGACGATGTCTGCGTGCTCCCCTTGTCGGATCCCGGCTTGGCGGCGGCCTGCGACTGCGATCCGGCCGCCGCGCCCCCGGAATTCGCCCCCTGCGAGCCCCCGGACGCGCCCTGGGCCGAGGCGGAATCGGCGGCGCCGCCCTGCGCGCTCGCGGCGCCGGACTGCGCCGACGAAGCCTGGGCCCGCGCGTCCCCGTTCGACGCCGAGGCGCCGCCCTGGGAGGCGCTGCCGGAGTCGGCCTGGGCCTGTCCACGCGCCTGCGCCGAAGCCGAAGTCGCGGGCGCGACGGGCGCCGCCTGGGCCGCCTGGGGCTGGGCGCCGGACTGCGCCGCCGACAGCACGCTGGCGAAGCTTGCGCCGTCGCTGGCCTCGGAGGGCGTGGTCGAGGACGTGGCGCCCGGGTTGCCGAGCAGGGATGGGAGGGATGCGATCTGGGTCATGGGAGCTGTGCCGGCGGCAAGGGGGCCTCGGACGCAGCCAACCACATGCAAGAGTCGCGCCAGGCCGTCGGGGGTCGGTTTCCGGCCCGGAGCGCGCCGCACGGGCGACGGAATTCCGTCGTCGCGCCGCCGCTCAGCGCCGCCGCGTTCCGGTATCGCCGAAACGCGAGTTCTGGCTGTCGGTGAAACTGTCGGCGAAGGCGTCGCGGCGGTTCAGGGACCATTCCTGCAGGTCGGCCTGCTGGCGCTTGCGTTGCTGCGTCAGCATCAGGCCCTGTTCCTGCGCGAGCAGCACCTCGAAGGCCTTCTCCTTCTGGCGCATCGCCGTCCACGCCCGCAGCTGCTCGGCGCAGCGCGCGCGGGCAGCTTCGATCTCGGTGCGCTGCGCGGCCTGCGCCGCGGCGATGCGCTCCAGGAAGCTGCGCATGTCGCGCACCGAGCTCCAGGCGCCGCCGGCACGCTCGAGTTCGGAGAGTTGGCGCAGGTACTGGTCGGCGAACTGCTGCAACTGGCCCAGCTTGGCCTCGGCCTGGGTCTGCTCGGCCTGCGCGCGCTTGAGTTGCACCGCGACCCGATGGCCCTCCTGCTGCGCCTGCTCGTGCAGATTGCGCAGGGTCTGCATGCGCTGCGGATTGGCTTGTTGTTGCGACATGGGCGGTGTTCAGCGGCCGACGACGGGCGTCGACGCGATTCCGAGTGTAGGCCTTGTCGCGCTCAGGCGACAGAGGGGCCGAGGTACGGCGCCATCAATTGCGCCAGCAGCGCGCGGCTGGCGGCCAGGTCCACGGCTTCGTGCATGCCCTGGCGCAGGAAGCCGCCGATGGCCGCGTGCGCATGCACGGCCTGGTCCAGAATGGGATCGGAGCCCGGGGTGTACGCGCCCACGGCGATCAGATCCTGCTGCGCCGCGTAGCGCGCCTCGAGTTCCTTGAGGCGATACACCCGGCGCAACTGTTCGGGGTCCGCCAGCGAGGGCATGACGCGGCTGATCGAGGCCTGCAGATCGATGGCGGGGAAATGCCCCTGCTCGGCCAGGCGGCGACTGAGCACCACGTGGCCGTCGAGGATCGCGCGCGTGTTGTCGGCCACGGGATCCTGCTGGTCGTCGCCCTCCATCAGGATGGTGTAGAAGGCCGTCACGCTGCCGCCGCCGTCGCGCCCGTTGCCGGCACGCTCGACCAGCGCGGGCAGGCGCGCGAACACCGAAGGCGGGAATCCCCGGGCCGCCGGCGGCTCGCCAGCGGCCAGCGCGACCTCGCGCAACGCCAGCGCGTAGCGGGTCAACGAGTCCATCAGCAACAGCACGTGCAGGCCCTGGTCGCGGTAGTACTCGGCCAGCGCGGTGGCCAGCCGGGCGCCGCGTATGCGCGACAGCGCGGGCGCGTCGGCCGGCACGGCCACGACGACCGCGCGTCGCAGCCCCTCGGGTCCGAGGATGTCCTCGATGAACTCCTTGACCTCTCGCCCGCGCTCGCCGATCAGTCCCACCACGATGACGTCGGCGGTGGTGTTGCGCGCCATCATGCCCAGCAGCACGCTCTTGCCCACGCCGCTGCCGGCGAACAGGCCCATGCGCGCGCCGCGCCCGACGGTGAACAGCGCGTTGATGGCGCGCACCCCGACGTCCAGCGGCTGACGTACCAAGGCGCGCTCCAGGGGATTGATGGGCGGCGTGCTCAGGCTGGTGAAATCGCTGGCCAGCAAGGGCCCGTGGCGGTCCAGCGGCCGCGCGTCGGCGTCGAGCACGCGCCCGCACAGTTCCATGCCCGCGGGCACGCGCAGGTCCCCCGGCACGGGCATCACGCGCGCGCCCGGCGCCAGGCCCTGCATGTCCCCGCTGGCCATGAGCTGCACGTTGTCCCCGTGGAAGCCCACCACCTCGGCGCTGATGCGGCGGTTGCCGTCGGTGCGGATCAGGCAGCGCGCGCCGAGACTGAGATCCAGCCCCTGCGCCTCCAGGATCAGCCCGCGCACGCGCACCAGGCTGCCGCTGGGCAGCAGCGGCAGGTCGCCGGCCGCGCGCAGCCGCCGGTACAGCGTGCCCAGGCGCGCCAGCGCCTGGGGGGAACTCGTCGAGGGCGCGCTCACAGCGAGCCTTCCTCGAACAGTCGCGCCATCACCTGGCGCCAGCGCTCTTCCAGGCGCAGGTCGAGTTCAGCCTGCGCGTCGCGCACGCGCCAGCGGCGCTCGGGGTGCACGCGCGAGGACTCGGGGCCGGCGCCGAGTACGAGGTCGCCGCGCTGCAGCGTGGCATCGGCCACCAGGCCCAGGCCGCTCTCTTCGAGTTCGGGGGCGAGTTCGCCCAGCAGCGCGGCATCGTCCGGATGCAGGCGCACCCAGGGCACGCCGGCGCGCGCGGGAAAGGCCGCCAGGGCCTTTTGCAACACGTCCAGCACCTGCTGGGGCTGGGTGCGCAGTTCGTGCACGACCACCTGGCGCGCCAGTTCCATGGACAACGCGACCAGCGCCGCCTCCAGTTCGGTGTCCAGCGCGCCGGCCGCGGTGCCCAGACGCTGCAGCAGCGCGCGCAGCGCCTCCAGCTCGGCCTGCGCCTGCTGACGCCCGGCCTGCAGGCCCGCCGCGCGCCCCTCCTGGTAGCCCTGTTCGAAGCCCTCGCGCCTGCCCTGCTCGCGCGCGGATTCGAACACCGCCTCGACGTCGCGCGCGGTGGGCAGCGCCGGCGCGGGCGCGCCGCCCGTGGCGCCCGCGCCACCGACTTCGCGCGCGACGCCGCTGCCCAACTCGGGCGCCGCCCAGGCGCGGGCCTTGCCGGCGGATTCCTTGGGGATGATCATCGGCACGCTCCGCGCGCGCCATTCTGGGACGCCTGCATGACGGGATCAGCCCACCATCGCCTCGGCCCCGCCGCCGCCGAGCTGGATCTGTCCGGCCGACTCCAGGCGCGTGGCCACTTGCAGGATCTCCTTCTGCGCCGCCTCGACCTCGGTCAGGCGCACCGGCCCCTTGGCCTCCAGGTCGTCGCGCAGCATCTCGGCCGCGCGCTTGGACATGTTGCCCAGGAACTTCTCGCGCAACGGCGCGTTGGCGCCCTTGAGCGCCACGATCAGGCTCTCGGAGGAAATCTCGCGCAGCATGGTCTGCATGCTGCGGTCGTCGACGTTGATCAGGTCGTCGAACACGAACATCTGTTCCTGCACCTTTCCGGCCAGGTCCTCGTCCTGGGAGCGCATGTGATCCATGATCGAGTTCGACAGCGAGGTATCCAGACGGTTGAGTACCTCGGCGGCGATCTTGGGCCCGCCCATCGCGCTGACCTGCACGCTCTGCGAGTCTCCCGACAGCAGTTCGTCCAGCGCGTCGTTCAGCTCGCGCAGCGCGCTGGGCTGCAGCCCGTCCAGGTTGGCCAGGCGCAGCATCGCCTCGCTGGCCAGTCGTTCGGGCAGGAAATGCAACACCTCGGCGGCCTGGTCCGGGTCGATGTAGGACAACACCAGCGCGACCACCTGGGGGTGTTCCAGCTTGATCAGCTCGGCCACGGCGCGAGGTTCGAGCCATTTCAGGTTTTCCAGGCCCGTCGACTCGCCGCCGTGCAGGATGCGCTCGATGAGCGAATTGGCCCGATCCCCGCCCAGGGCCTTGGTCAGCGCCGCGCGCAGGAACTGGTCCGCGCCCAGACCCAGGGAGGTCTGGCGCTCGAGCTTGTCGCGGAACTCGCGCATCACCGAGTGCGCCTGGTCCGTGCTCACGCGCCCCAGACGCGACATGGCCACACCCAGGCGCTGCACCTCGCGCGGCGCCAGGTGCTTCATCACCTCCGCGGCCTGGTCCTCGCCCAGGCTCAGCAGCAGCACGGCGGCGCGTTCCAGCCCCTTGAGCTCTTCCTCCTCACTGGCCATCGGCAAGCCACTCCTTGACCACCTGCGCGGCACGCCGCGGGTCCTGCTTGGCGAGTTCGCGCGACACCGCGGCGTCGTTCTCGAAGGTGTTGCTCAGATGCACCACCTCCGGCGCGAGCTCACCGGGCGCCGCCCCGCTGCCCGACCCGCGAACGCCCTGCTCGCGCTCCTCTTCCTCGGCCTGTTCCGCCTCGCCGCGCGCGGCCGGCGTCGCCAGGCGTCGCACCGCGCGATAGATCAGCAAGCCGAAGATCAGCGCGAGCACGTAGGGCACGGCCCCGCGCACCGAATCCCAGATCGCGGGCGAGCGCCACAGCGGCAAGGCCGCCTCCTGCGTCTGCGCGGCAGCGCCGAAGGGCATGCTGACCACCGAAACCTGGTCGCCGCGCTTGGCATCGAACCCGATGGCATCCTGCACCAGTTGGCGCACCTGCGCAAGTTGTTGCGCGCTCATCGGCTGGGGCTTGGCGTTCGCGCCCTTGCCCGCGGCGGGCCGATCGTTGATCAGCACGGCCACGCTGATGCGCCGCACCGAGCCCACCGGGGCCTGGGTATGGCTGATCGTCTTGTCGACGTCGTAGTTGGTGGTGGCCGAGCTGCTCGCCGCGGTGGGCGCCAGGCTGCGCAACGCGGGCGCCAGTTGGGTGAACTGCTGCGGGGTCAGCGGCTCGGAGGCCGAACCCACCGTGAAGGGCGCGGTGACCCCGCCCGGCGGCTGGTTGGTCAGCGCGCCCGGCACGCCGGCGGGAAGACTGGCGTTGCCCGTGCTGTTTTGGGTCTGCGCCTGGCGGCTGAGCAGATGCCCCTGCCCGTAGATCACCGAGCTGGTCTCGGTCTTGCCGAAATCCAGGTCCGCCGACACGGCCACGCGCACCCCGTTGCTGCCCACCAGCGGGCTGAGGATGCTTTCGATCTGCTTGCGGTACTGTTGCTCGACGGCGTTGCGGTAGGCCAGCTGGCTGGGCTCGATGCCGCTGGCCTGCTGCCCGGCGGCGGTCAGCAGGTTGCCGTCCTGGTCGACCACGTTCACCGCCTTGTCGCTCAGTCCGGCCACGCCGGAGGCGACCAGGTGCACGATGCCGGCGACCTGCGCGGCGCTGAGCACGCGCCCAGGGTAGAGCTTGAGCAGCACCGAGGCCGAGGGCTTCTGCTCCTGATCGAGAAACACCGAGGGCTTGGGGATGGCCAGGTGCACGGTCGCGGATTGCACCGCCGACATGGAGTCGATGGTGCGCGCCAGCGAGCCCTCCAGCGCGCGCTGGTAGTTGACCCGTTCCACGAACTGGCTGGTGCCCATGGGCTCGTTGTCGAGCAGCTCGAAGCCCACGCCGGCGCCCTTGGGAAGCCCCTCGGCGGCCAGCTTCATGCGCGTCGCGTAGACCTGATCCGAGGGCACCTGGATGACGTTGCCGGCGTCGGTGATGCGATAGGGCACGCCCAGTTTCTGCAACTCGGCGATCACCGAGCCGCCATCCGCCTGGGACAGATTGGTGTAGAGCACCTGGTAGCCCTGCACCCGTCCCCACATCAGGCTCACGACGAGCAGCGCGACCAGTGCCGCCAGGCCGACGAGCAGGCCCATGCGCTGGTTGACGCTCAGGCGCCGCCACAGCGCCAGCGGAGCTTGCAGCGCCTGCGGCGCGGAATTGTCGGTGACAGTGGCCATCGGGGATTCGTGGGTGTCGGCGAGACGCGGCGCGCCGAGGCCTCAGACGGCCTCGCGCGCGGCCTCAGGCCTGGATGTTCATGATGTCCTGGTACGCCGTGACCAGCTTGTTGCGCACCTGCAGCGCCGCCTGGAACGACAGCGAGGCCTTTTGCGTGGCCAGCATGACGTCGCTCAGGCTGGCCTTGCTGGTGCCGCTGGAGAACTCGGCCTGCAGCTGGTCAGCCTGTTGCATCTGCGCGTTGACCCCTTCCAGCGCCGATTGCAGGGTCTTCGCGAAGTCTCCGTCGGCGCCCGCCGCCCCCGCGGGCGCCCGCGCGCCGTCGAGCCGGGGCGACGCCGCCGCCTCGGCGGCCAGCGCGCGCATCTGCTGCACCAGTTGCTGCATGCGATCGACGTTCATCGGACGAACCTCCCCAAGCCGTGGCAAGCGTCAAGACCATGACGGTACCCAGAGTCAAGCAAGACGCGTTCCAAGCCGGGCCTGGCCAGCACCTCGCCCTCGACGGTCCGTCAGGCGTCGTCGGCATCGTCCACCGATGCCGGCAGTTCGACCCCAGCCTCCCGCAGGCGCTGCAGCTTGTGGCGCAGCGTGCGCGGACTGATGCCCAGGCGCTGCGCGGCGAGCTTGCGCGAGCCGGCGCTGTCGCGCAGCGCGTCGGCGATCATCCTGCGCTCGTTCTCGGCCAGTTCGGTGCCCAGCGCACGCGCGCCCTGCCCCGGCAGCGTCGCCGTGCCGCCCGCACCCGTCAGCGCCTCCACCGCCGCCGCACGCGCGGCCTGAGGCATCGGCGGAGGCATGCGCACCGGCGCGGCTCCGGGCAGGGCCCCCGGCTGGAGCAGCAGATCCGCCGCGGTGACCCGCCCCGCGCTGCACAGGATCGCCGCGCGCTGCATCACGTTTTCCAGTTCGCGCACGTTGCCGGGCCAGGCGTGGCCCAGCAGGGCCTGGCGCGCCGAGGCGTCGAGGGCCGGCGCGGCTTGCCCGGCCCCGTACTGCTGGGCGAAACGCCGCAGCAAGGCCTCGGCCAGCGGAACGATGTCCTCCGCGCGCTCGCGCAGCGCCGGCACGCGCAACGGAAACACGCTGAGCCGGTAGAACAGGTCCTCGCGCAACACGCCCTGGCTCACGGCCTGCTGCAGATCGCGGTTGCTGGTGGCGACGACGCGCAGGTCCAGCGGGATGCGCCGACGCCCGCCCAGGCGTTCGATCTCGCGCTCCTGCAACACGCGCAGCAGCTTGGCCTGCAGCGACGCGGCCATCTCCGTCACCTCGTCGAGCAGCAGCGTGCCGCCCTGCGCCTGCTCGAACTTGCCCGGCGCCGACTGCGCCGCGCCGGTGAAGGCTCCCTTGTCGAAGCCGAACAGCGTGGCCTCGAGCAGGCTCTCGGGAATGGCCGCGCAGTTGATGGCCACGAAGGGGCCGCCCGCGCGTGGCGATTCCCGGTGCACGTAACGCGCCAGCACCTCCTTGCCCACCCCGCTCTCGCCCAGCAGCATGACGCTGACGTCGGTGCGCGCCGCCCTCGCCGCCATGTCCAGCACCTGCAACATGGCGCCCGAGCGCGCGATCAGCCCCGCGGCGGGGGCGCCTGCGGCGCTGGGCGCTTCGGAGAGTCGGGGGGCAAGGGACATCGGACTGGAG
>JAKBNS010000158.1 GCA_021830925.1 Pseudomonadota bacterium
GCCGCGCGACCTGCCGGCATCGCTGCGGGCCGTGGCGGCGTCGTCAGCGCGCCGCGTTCGGCGCACATCAGTCGGCTGAGCGGGAACCGTCGGGGCTCATGCGCATCATGCCGTCCGCCCCGGGAAGCGGGTTCTCCCCGGACGCGGTGACGGCCCTCAGGCACTGGCGGGCGAGGCTGGCCGCGGGCGATCCCGCTTGCGGGCAGCGATCGCGCAGCAGCGAGATCAGCTCGGGGGTGATCTGCGCGAAACGCAACACCTGTCCGCCGTGCCTGAGGCGAAACGCCATGGCCCGGTCCATGTCCGCGAAGGTGGCCAGCGTCGGCCCCATCGAGCCAGGCAAGGTCTGCCAGGCCACGTAATAGGCCTTGCGCGCGGGAATGAAGGTATCGGCCGCGTCCGACGGATCGTGCCAATCGACGCGTGCGCTGTCCTGGACGTACATGCCCTCGAGCCTGGCCTGGTTCTCGGGCTGCAGAACGTAGCCCAGGAGATCGCGGGTCGAGCCGAAGATCAACGGCTGCTTCCTGCCCTCGACGAAGACTTCGCCGCGTGGCCCGGGAGACCCGGCGATGCGCATGCCGCAGGAGGCGCTGACGGCATCGCCCGGAATGGCCACGGCCTCCTGGCGAAGCCGTGCGTGCCCCCTCCCGCATCCCGCCACCACCAGGCCGATCCCCACCGCGGCCGCGAAGCGCCGGATCCGCGCCCATGAGAACTCGTCGATTCGATGCATGTTCACACCTGTTTGTGCTTGAAGGCAAACGCCGCCGCGCCGGCAGGCAGCACCATCCAGGCGAGCAGAATCGCGTACAGGACGGGCAGCCGGTAGACGTGCGCCGCCGTCATACCCAGGAACAGGTCGTTGCCGGCACCGCTGCTCAGATGACTCAGGTTGATGAGGCGGAAGACGTCGATCGGGTTGAGCAGCAGCAGGAAGGGGAACACCTGCTGCTCGTCGCGGTTTCCGCCGGTGACGATCAACAGCGCCAGCAGGCAAAGGTCGAACATGACCACCAGTGCAATCCAGGTGATCAGGGCCGCGCCGGCGGCGCGCGACTTGTCTCCCGCTATCACGCTGATCAGGCAGCCGAAGCCTATGAAGCAGGCCCCCAGCATCGACGCGCTGACGATGAAGTTGCCCATCTCCAGCCAGGCCGCCAAGGTGCGTGCCTGCGGCTCGACGGCCTGCATGACCCCGACCGCGAGTCCGAAGCCGACGAGCGTCGCCAGGGTCGTCGCGCCGCTGTGCCCGGCGAGCTTGCCGGCGATCAGCTGGGCGCGCGACAGCGGATAGCTGAGCACCAGCAGCAGCGTCCCACCCTCGGTTTCTCCGGCCACCATGTCGTAGGCGATCAGCAGGCCGATGAGGGGAATCAGGAAGGCGCCGAGTGTCGTGAGACTGGCGAGCGTCGCGGGGAAGGAGGTGAAACCCACCTTGCCGGCGACGGCGCCCCCGAAGTACGCGATTCCCAGCGACAGGCAGGCGAACAACGCGGCGACCGCGATGATCCAGCGGTTGCGGAAATCGTCCCGGAATTCCTTGCCGGCGACCAGCAGAACGTTCCTCATTGCAGTCTCCCCGCGGGCTGCTGGCGCCCCGCGCCCAGCCAGTCGTAGATGCGTCCCAGCGTGGGCTCCTCCACCTCGAGGTCCGCGATGGCCGTCGAGGCCACCAGGTCCCGGATCAGGTCGACCTTGCGATCGCGGGTCACCGCAATCGAGATCAGACCGTCAGGCTCGCTGCGGTGTTCCAGCTCCGCCGCCGCGAGCCGGGTCGCGAAGGCAGCCGGGTCGGCCTGCGCCTTCAGGCGCACCTTCGCGACGCTGGGCAACCCGGCCTTGCGCCGCAACTCGTCGATGCTGCCCGCGGCCAGCAATTCCCCCTCGCGCAGGATCACCGCGGCATCGATGTGCGGCTCCAGTTCCGCGAGCAGATGCGAAGAGATCAGCACGCCGCGCCCCGCCGCGCGCAGCTCGTCCACGATCGAGTACAGGTCGCGCGTGGCCTGGGGATCCAGGCCGGTGGTCGGCTCGTCGAGGATGACCAGCCTCGGCGAACCGAGCAGCGCCTGCGCCACGCCCAGGCGCTGGCGCATGCCCTTGGAGTACATCCCCACCTTGCGCTCGGCGGCCTCGCCGAGTCCGACCCGCTGCAACAGCTCGCGCCCCTGCCCCCTGGGCGCGCGCTTGAGCCTGGCGAAATAGTCGATGATCTCGTTGCCGCTGAGGTTGCGGTAGAAGGCGACGCTCTCGGGGAGATAGCCGATCTGCCGCCGCAGCGCACCGACATGGCCGCCCCATGGGGCCTGGCCCAGCACCCGCAGATCTCCTTCCGAGGCACGGATGAGCCCGAGCACGAGTTTGATCAGCGTGGACTTTCCCGCACCGTTGTGACCAAGCAGCCCGACAACCTGCCCTGCCGGAACGGCCAGGGAGACGTCGCGCAGGGCGGTGATCGGCCCGTAGCGCTTGCCGACGGATTGAAGTTCAATCAGATGTTCCATGGCCATCTCTCAACGCCCCCGTGGCTCGCGCATGAGGGGAAAGTGATCCGTGATACCCGGCGGCGTGAACACCGGGAAGGCGCGCTGCACGTAGCGCAGCAGCAAGGTCGCGGGGCTCGACATCAGCAGGCGGGCGCCCGGGTACTTCCACAGCAGCACATCCACGCCGCTGTTGGGTCGATAGGCCACGTCGCCGATGCCGTCGCCGTTCATGTCCCACCCGAGGTAGTTGCTCCAGTAGTTGCCACGCTCCCCGTGCGACCACTCGAGCGCGGTGAATTCGTCGTACTTCACCTGGGTGCGGTTGCCGACGAAGGCGTTGCCGAACACCTCGTTGTGGTCCGATCCCGCGGTGATGTGGATGCCGATGGTGGAGTCGGCGATGTCGTTCGCCTGGAACCGGTTGAATTCCGAGTTGTAGACAAAGATGCCCTTGCCTTCCATGCCTGCCCCGATTCCGCTGTCCGCGTCGTCGCGGTCGACCACGTCGGCGATTCGATTTCCGGTGAACCGGCTGTAGGTCACGTAGTTCAGCAGGAATCCGTACGAAGAGTCGTCGACGGCGACGTTGTTCCGGATGTCCAGGTACTCCGAGGACATCAGCGCGTAGCCGGCGACATTGCGATAGCTGCGGTTGCCGACGATCACCACGTGGTTGGAATACATGTCGTGCATTCCGTAGCGCACGTCGTGGATGCGATTGCCGGCGAACACATTGCCCGGGCTGACGTAGAAGTAGATGCCGTCGCGCGCGGGTCCCACGTCGTTGCCCTGGATCAGGCAGTCGTGGTCGTTCCAGAGGTGGATTCCGTCACCCCGGTCCGCTACCCGCAAGCTCGCGACGCCCCGCACCACGTTGCCCAGGACCTTCACGCGGGAGGCGCCGTCGATGTACACGCCGAACAGACTGTCGGAGATCCTGTCGTGCTCGACCAGCGCGCCGCTCGCCTTGCCCTCGATGAACACGCCGGCGTTCATCGCCGTGAGGCTGCGGCCCGAGTGGCGGATCGCGAGGTCGCGCACCACCACGTCCGGGCTCGCGATGCGCACCACGTCGCCGCTGCCGTCGCCGTCCAGCACCGCACCGGGCACGCCCTGCAGCGTGATCGGCCGGCCCAGCACCAGATGGACATGGTGGATCCCGACCGGCACCCGAACGGTCGCACCTGACTTCGCGGCCGCGATTTCCCGCAGCAGCGGGTCGGCTCCGGCATGCGCGGTGGCGCCGAAGCAGCCGGCCAGCGCGACCAGCGCGGCGATGGTGGCAACGATTCTGTTCACGTCCTGTCCTCGATCGGCCGAAGTCTCCCGGAACCGCCGCGCCCTCGGCGCGGCGGTCGTGCGCGGGTACTCAGGCCTCCACCAGCATCCGCCCCCTCATTTCGAGGTGCAGCGCGTGGCAGAAGAAGGTGCAGTAGTACCAGTACACCCCGGCCTTGTCGGCCTTGAAGGTCACCGAGGCCGTTTCCCCGGGGCTGATCTCCATGTTGATGCCGTGGTTCGCCAGGCAGAATCCGTGGGTGAGGTCCTCGATATGGTCGATGTTGGTCACCACGATGGTCACCTCGTCACCCTTCCTGACCTTGAACTCGTTGAGTCCGAACTGGGGCGCGGCGCTCCACATGTAGACGAAGACCTTGCGCCCATGCCGGATGACCTTGGAGTCCTTCTCGAGGTCGATGCCGTGGGTCTTGGCCTGCTTGACCGTCTCTGCGAAGAAGGGGTCGGCCCGATCCCACACGCGCCTGACCTTGTCCATCAGGAACCTGCGATGGACGATGGTCACGTCGTGCGGCTCGCTGTACACGGGGCAGTCCGCCACCAGCTTCATCTGGTCGCCCGAAATGTCGATCAGCTGGTCATTGTCGGGGTGCAGGGGTCCCGTCGGCAGGAAGCGGTCCTTGGAGAACTTGTTGAGCGACACCAGCCACTTGCCGTCGGCGTCGCGGGTCTCGCCCATCGAGCTGTGGTTGTGGCCCGGCTGGTAGTTGACGTCGAGCTTCTGGCGGATGTAGTTGACCTTCTTGCCCTGGTAGGCCGCGATGGCATCGGCGATGCTCCACTTCACGATCTGGCTGTCGATGAACAGGGTCGTGTAGGCGAAGCCGCGACCGTCGTACGCGGTATGCAGCGGTCCGAGGCCGAGCTGGGGCTCGGCGACCACCACGTCGCGCGGGTCCTTGAGCTTGCCGGCGAACCACTGGTCGATCTTCGCCCAGCTCATGACCGTGGTCGTGGGCGAAAGCTTGCCGTTGGCGGTCAGGTACTTGCCGTCGGGCGTCGCATTGATGCCGTGCGGGTTCTTGGGAACCGGCACGTACAGCGTGTAGGGCGAACCGTGGCGCCCGTCGACCACCGGAACCTTGGAATTTCCAATGGTCTTGAACTTGCCGGCGCGTACCGCCGCCTCGATACGCGGGATGTTGAACACCACCACCCAGTCGCGCTCGTTCTGCATGTACCCGGCCAGCGTGACCGCTCCCTCGCTGTTGTAGCAGGTGGACGCGGAGTACTTGCCCTCGTAGTCGGTCTCGGTGTTGTCCAGGTTGCCGTCGACCAGGACCTGCCAGGCGATCTCCATGGTCTCGCCGTCGATGGCCGTGTACATGGAGTGGTAGTTCTTCGGATCGTCCAGGAAGCGACCGTCATTGGGCGCGGGCACCCGGAACTCGGCGTTGGCGAACACGTAGCCGGTCTTGGGCTCGCGCTGCGGCCGGATGCCGTGGATCGCCTGCACGTTGGGAATGTCGATGATCCTGTCGGTGCGCCACACGTCGCAGCGAACGCGCGCCACCCGCGTGTTGGCCTTGTCGTTGACATAGATGTAGCGGCCGTCGTAGCGCCCGTGGGTCAGGCTCATGTGGGGATGGTGAAGATCGCCGTTGAGCGGCGCGTTCCTGCCCAGAACGCGCTTGCTCTCGTTGGTGATCCCCCACCCGATGGCGCCGTCGAAATTGAACACCGGGATGCGCATCAGCTCGCGCATCGAAGGCATTCCGATCAGACGCAATTCTCCGGACTGGCCGCTGCTCCAGATTCCGTAGTACTCGTCCAGCTTGCCCGGCGCCACGTAGTCCTCGGGCAGCTTCGCGGCGTCCGCCGCGAGAGCGCTTTTCATGCCCAGGCCGCCGGCGATTCCGCCGGCCCCGGCCAGGCTGGCCAACGCGCTGGCCTTCAGGACATTGCGGCGAGCCGGATTCGAGGCGCCTTCGGCGCCGCAGGCGCCTGCGTTCGCCCTGGTGTCGGTGTCCGCGCGGGACGGGAGTTCTCCGGTATTCAGTTGGGGTTGTTTGCTCATGATGCGAGAGTTCCCTTTGTCAATTCAGTCGATGGCCTTGATGGCGCCCTGTGACCCCGCCTCCGGGGCGGACACGGGCACAGGGGTGATGGAGATGGTCTTGCGTTGCGAAGATGCGTCCCTCCTTTTCCTGCGGGCAACCAGCGGCGGGCATTTCCTGTCGTTCCAGTACGTGACCTGGCAGTCCAGGCAGTAGTGGCATTCGTTGTAGTTAATCTGCCCGATGGAATTGATGGCCTGCACTTCGCACTCGACGGCGCAGACCTGGCAGGGCCGGCCGCACTCGCGCCGACGCTTGAGCCACTCGAACAGCCGGAAGCGTCCGGCCACCGACAGCCCCGCGCCCAGCGGGCAGACGTATCGGCAATAGAACTTGTTGTTGAAGGCGGAGATCGCGACCAGCCCGATGGCATAGGCCTCGTAGCCCCAGGAGCGGACGAAGTGGAAATTGATCGCCGTCTTGAAGGGCTCGACCTCGATGTAGCGCTCGGCCAGTCCCAGCGACTGCAGGGACATGCCGAACAGCACCAGCAGGATCACGTACTTGAGCGCCCACAGGCGTTCGTGCACGTGGGTCGGTACGTGCAACTGCCGCACGCCGAGCCGGGTCGCCAGCTTGTTGACCAGCACCTGGATGGCGCCGAAGGGACACAGCCATCCGCAATACACCCCACGCCCGACCAGCAGCAGCATCACCGCGACGAACACCCAGAGCATGAAGATCATCGGGTCCATCAGGAACAGCGACCAGTGGAAGCCGGTGCGCACGGCGTGCACGAAGGTGAGGATGTTCACCGCCGAGAGCTGCGCGAGTCCATGCCAGCCGATGAACACCACGGTGTAGAGCAGGAAGCCCACGCGCAGGCGCTCGAGCAATCGTGGACGTTTGACCAGCCATTCCTGGAACAGCAGGATGAAGGTCAGCACGAGGAGCCCGGCGGCGAGCACGCCGACGTTCAGCTTCTGGGACATCCAGATCTGCTCCCACATCGGCAGGGCGCTGGGCGCGGCGCTTGCCTGGGGCGGCGCGGAGCGCGAGAGGTAGCTCGCGGGGATGCGATAGTCGGCCGTGAAGGTGTGGTAGACGCTCTTCAGCGGCCCCACCTGGCGGCGCACCAGGAGTTGCAGGGTCCACGGCCGCCCGGGATCGAAGCCGCGGCCGCCGCGGATGACGAACAGCGCCCTTTCGCCGAACGAAGGCATGCCGTCGAGATGCACGTCGTCCAGGTGCAGGTAGTCCGAGTCCTGGAACAGATACAGCTTTTCGCCCTGCAGCACGTGCAGGCGATCGAAGATGCCGCCGCGCACGTACCCCAGTCCCTTGAAGGAGTACAGGCCATTGGCCATCACCGCGATGAGTTCGTCGCCCGGCTTGAGGGTCTTCATGACCTGGGCGTACTGGGATGCGCCCAGCAGGTTCTCGCCGACCGACGGAGGCGTGGCGTCGGCGTAGTAGAGGTCCGTGAAGGTGTCGTTCTCGTGTCCCGGCGCGGGTGCGGTCGGATCGTCGACGAGCCCGCTTTGCGGGTCGGACCTGAAGGCCGCGGTGACGGCGCCACGGGTCAGATGCAGGCGTCGGATCGCCCCGTTTCCGGTCAGGGTCTTCCAGTCGGCGGCCGCGAACGCATGCATGTCCAGCTTCCCGGCTGGCAACTCGTCGGCCTTCGCCGGCGAGATCACCCTGCGCGAGGCCGCGACCTTCAGCGCCGAGTTCATGATCGTCTCGTTGGTGACCATCGAGGTCACGGTGGCGCTGCTGATGGCGTCGATGTGCGTGCCTTTGCCCACGCCGCTTCCGACCACGATCGAGTCGGTCACCGAATGGCCGACGTATCGGGCCACGAAATCGTAGAGCTTGCGCACCGGGATGCCGACCAGCAGGATCGGCTCATGCTGCTCGAGCACTTCGGCCTGGACGATCTTTCCCTGGGTGTCGATCGCCACCAGGATGTTGATCGGCTCGCCCGAATAGGCCGGGATCGGCGCCACCATGACGGTCTCGAAGGCGTAGCCGATGACCTTGGTCCCTTGGTAGACCGCCGCCGCCGGAGGATCGCCTCCGATGTCCCCGAAGCGCGTGGCCCGCGGAAAGGCCTTGTGGAGCTCGGGGAAGCGGGTATCGATGCCCGCGTGGGCAGGAAGGGCCAGCGCCAGCAGGGCCGCCGTGAGCAGCGCCCTGCACGGCGCCATCCGGACGAGCCGCGCGACCCGCGCACGGACCGATGCGAACACGCGCGAGAACACGGCCATCACAGCACCTCCGCCCGGCCCGAGATCAACGGCAGCCCCCTGGAGCGCCAGCGACGCTTCGTGTCGCGCGAGAACACCAGCCATTGGTGCCCCTGGTCGACCATCAGGTCGGCCAGATCGCCAAGCGCCAGCGAGAACGATCCGGTGCTCATGCCGTCGGCGATCACCGATTTGTGCGCCAGGACGGTCACGCTCGAATAGGCCTGCGGCGAATAGCCGGAGCCCGGATCGATGATGTGGAACAGGCTGCGGTCGCTCGAGTAGAAGATGCGGTAGTTGCCCGATGTCGATAGCGCGCCATTACGCAACTGCACGACTTCGGCCACTTCGTCGACGTTCGCCGGATCGACGATGCCGACGTTCCAGTGCCGGTTCGGATCCGATCCGCTGAACGCCTGCACGTCTCCGCCCGCATCGACCAGGCCGTACTCGATCCCCGCCTGCTTCAACGCCGCGATGCCCTGATCGACGACGTAGCCCTTGGCGATTCCGTCCAGCGTGACCGCCATGCCGGCGCGACGCAGCGCGACGTGGCGCTCGCCCAACTCGACGTCCCGGTAGTTCACCAGGCGCTTCGCCGCGGCGATGTCACCGCGGTCCGCGCCCGTGAGCACCACCGGTTCCGGAAAGGATTCCACGCAGGACAGAACCGGCAGCACGGTGGCGTCGAAGGCGCCGCCCGTGATGCGCGAAAGGCGCAGCGCATGCTCCAGAACCTCGCGCAATCGGGGCGGCGGGTCGGCCAGACGCCCCCGTCTGTTCAGCGCCGACAACGGACTGCGCGGGTCGAAGCGGGTCAGGATGGATGCCGTCTCGGCCATGCGCGCATAGGCCTGGCCGATCGCGAACCTCGCGTGAGCGAGGTCGCTGCTCAGGCAATTCACGGCGACCGAGGTCTGCATCAGCGTGCGCTCCTGGCGCACCTCGTACAGACTCCCGCGCCGTTCGACGAACAGCCCTGCTCCGGCGGACAAGGCGACCCCGCCGACGGCAAGCCCCGCGAAGGCCTTCAACATCCCGCGGCGCCGATTCGGCGTCCGCGCGGGGGACTTGGACAGCGGGTTCATCGGGTGTTCCTCCTGGGACTCCAGTTCCACAATTCGCGACACGACGGCCGGACCTTCGTCGCGGCCGCACGCACCCCGCGCAGGTCGGCAGGGCCGCTGCGATCGCGGGTTCGATTTCGACGGGTGACTCCGTTGCGCAAGCCCGATCGGGGCTCCGCGCACGCGCTAGGGAGGAGAGTGCACGCTGGTGATTCGCCCGCGCGCCGACGGACGGCCGCGCACAGCTCTCGGATCGGTCGTCGTGGACATGGGGGAGTGCGGATTCGATGGCGGGCCTCAGGTGGCCCGACGCTTAAAGAAGTATTTCAATTGCCACCATTCGTCACCTTGACCGCTGTCAAGGTATGCCCAGATCCCGGCGAGCTCGACGTGATGCGCGGCTCCGTGGACGGATCGCTCCCGCTCATCTCCGCGAGCACGCGCACGACATCGGCGTGGAGCTCGTCGGCCTGAACGGGATCGAAATCCACATGGTGTCTCTTGCGCACTCCGTGGAGATCGAGTCGCAGGTGCACGGTCGGCTCGGCACCGCGTTGCCGTATCGATTGCCGCGCGCAAGACAGCGCACAGCCGTCGATGGCGAGCACGGGCCGCCCTTCCCGCGCGGCGCGCTGCAGTTTCATGACGATGCTCGGGACATTGCCCCCGATCCCCGCGATGCAGGACATCTCCGCGAGGCCTTCACGATCCACGCGCACGGCGAGGTGATTGGCCATCTGCGCGACACTGGAACATCCCGAGCACGCATACACGAGTGGGAGTCGAGGTCCGATCTTGTTCGTTTCCATGGCTTGCGCTGCCTTCCCGTGAGGTCCGACGGCACGCCTTGACAAGATCCCGTCGGCCCTTAAGATGGATATTAGATCGTTCTTTACGCCGAGGCAATACCTGCCCGGCCGACAGTCCCGCCCTGGGCATCCCCGCAAGGAGATGGCAGTTCTTTCCGGGACGAGGCGCTCCTGGATGGCCCATCATGACCTTCGTCGTCACCGAAAACTGTGTCCACTGCAAGTACACCGACTGTGTCGAGGTCTGTCCAGTCGATGCCTTCCGCGAGGGCCCGAACTTCCTCGCCATCGACCCGACCGAGTGCATCGACTGCGCGGTCTGCGTCCCGGAGTGTCCCGCGCAGGCGATCTTCGCCGAGGACGACGTGCCGGCGGATCAACGAATGTTCACGCCCCTGAACGCGGAGCTCGCCAAGGCCTGGCCCTCGATCACCAGGCGCAAGGCGGCACCACCCGATGCCGACGAATGGAATGGCAGGGCACCGAAACTCCCCCTGCTGCGCCGCCGCTGACCCGCCTGCGTCGCCTCGTCCCGCCGACACCTCGCCCGGCGCGCGCTAACCGGCGACGGGATCGGCTCCCCGCGCGATGAGTGCGGTGACGTCGTCGAGGCCGGGCAGGGGGTCCACCGCGCCGTAGCCGCGGGTCGACAGCGCCGCGGCCGCGCAGGCGAAGCGAGTGGCGTCGGCCAGGCCGTCGCCGGCGCCCAGCCTGACCAGCAGGGCGGCGTCGAAGCAGTCTCCTGCGCCGGTGGCGTCGACGGCCCGCACCGGGAAGGCATCGACGAGGGTTCGGACACCTCCGACGCTGGCCAGGGCGCCCCGCGCCCCCAGCTTGAGCACGACCGTGGGGGCACCCCGGGCGTGGCACCAGTCGACCAGTCGATGCGGGTCGTCGATGCCGGTGAGCGCGCGCAGATCCTCCAGGCCGGGAAGGAACACGTCGACCTGCTCCATGATCTCGTCGAGGGCCTCGGCCGCCTGCGCGGGGGTCCACAGCGCGGGGCGCAGGTTGGGGTCGTAGGCCACCCGCACCCCCGCCTGCCTCGCGACGCGAACCGCGTGACGCACGGCGTCGCGCGCCGACGCACCGATGGCCTGGCTGATTCCGGAGACGTGCAGAAACCGGGCGCTGCGGATCAGTGGCTCCGGCACGTCGTGCGCCCTCATTCGGCTGGCCGCCGAGCCGTCGCGCCGATAGCTGAACGCGTGTCCGTGCGGACCGTGCGTGACGAAGTAGATGCCGGTCGGCGCGGAGGCGTCCGTCTGCACCGTGCCGGCATCGACACCCTCGCGACGCCACAATTCGAGCAGCAGGCGGCCGAAGGCATCGTCGCCGATGCGTGTGAAATAGGCGGTGCGTGCACCCAGGCGCGACGCGGCGATCACGGTGTTCGACGTGTCGCCGCCGAAGCCCTGCAGCCAAGTGCGCCCGTCGCCGCGCGCCTGGTTGAATTCGACCAGCGGCTCGCCGATCGCCACGAGGTCGAAGGCGCCGTCAGGCATGCTTGCGGGATCGGAGATGTCGATCCGTGAGCAGCGCACTCGCGATCACGTCCGCGAGGTGCCCCGCGCGGGGCGCGAACGCCGCCTGATCGCCGAGCCAGCCCAGCGAGGCCATGAGCGCGAACAAGTCGGCACCATCGATGTCCGCGCGCGCCACGCCCGTGGCCTGGGCGCGATGCAGCAGGTTCGCGCCCGCCGAACGCACCGTGGTGCACGAGGCGTGCAGCGCGGATTGCGGGTCGTCGATGGCGCCGGCCATCAACTCCACCACGCCGCGATAGCTGCGCACGAAGGCGATGCCGTCGCGAAACCAGGCGACGAGGGCCTCGCCGGGCGCATCGGTGGACTCGAGCTCGCCCGCCTTGCGGGTCAGGTCGTCGAGGGCGCTGCGAAGCAGGGCCTCGAACAAGGCTTCTCGCGTGGGGAAATGGCGATACAGCGTGCCCAGGCCGACGTCGGCGCGGCGGGCGATTTCCCGCAGGGAAGCCGCCGCGCCCTGCTCGGCCACGACCTCGCGCGCGACCGCGAACAGGTGGCTGTGGATTTTTCGGGCGTCGGCGCGCATGGACCCTGCGGAGGAGTCGGATCAGTGCTCCGGATTATAGGGACCGCAGATCGCCACGCCCAACGAGACAAGGCTCCGCGGGCCGTTCTCCGGCGCCGGATCCGGCGGGCTCTTTGACAAACGGAACAGTGCTCCTTATTATTCGGAGCACTGTTCCGTTCAGTGCCGCGAGCCTTGCATCGGCTCATCGCGCCCAAGGAGACGACTCCTTGCCCTCCCGGAGAACCTCATGTCCACAGCACTCGATTTGTCGAAGGAATTCGTCGGCCGCCGCGCCCTCGTCACCGGAGGCACCCGCGGCATCGGCGCGGCCATCGCGCAGCGCCTGCTCGACGGCGGCGCCGAGGTCGTCGTCGCCGCGCGCTCGCGCAGTGGCGACACGCCCGCGGCGGCACGATTCGTCGCCGGCGACCTGCGCACCCGCGAAGGAGCGAAGGCGATCGCCGACGCGACGTTGCAGGCGCTGGGGGGGCTGGACATCCTGGTGAACAACGCTGGCGGATCCCGCGCCTTCCTCGGCGGATCCGAAACCATTCCGGACGAGGAATGGCAACGCGACTTCGAGCTCAACCTGCTCGCCGCGGTGCGACTGACCAACGCCGCGCTGCCGGCGCTGCGCGCCTCGAAGACCCCATGCATCGTGAACATCTCGTCCACGGCGGCCACCACGCCTTTCCCCTTCGACGTGCACTACGGAGCCGCGAAGGCCGCGCTGGACTACTACTCCCGCACCCTGGCGGTGGAGCTCGGCCCCAGCGGCATCCGCGTGAACGTCGTGTCGCCCGGCCCCATCTCGACCCCGAACGCGGACGAACTGCGCAAGCAGTTCCCGATTTCGGGCGACCAGTGGTTTCAGTTCGTTCCGCTGGGGCGCATCGGCGAGACCTCGGACATCGCCGAGGTCGTCGCACTGCTGGCCTCCGATCGCGGCAAGTTCCTGACCGGCGTGAACTACCGTGTCGACGGCGGCATGACGGCACGCTGAGCCGGCGAGCAAGGCCAACTTCGCGATGGCCCAGGTCATGTGCTTCATGCCGTCGCCATTGCGCGAGAGGGCACAGGCCCCAAGGGACTCGCTGCAGGCGCTGCGTTGACGCGCTGGACGCCGGCTGTCAGCCCTGCTTCGCCGCGGCGGCCGCGTCGTCGAGTTCGGCGGCGCGGCGCCACGCCGGGCGCTGCGTCAGCAGCGCGCAATAGTCCTCGAAGACCGGGCGCTTGTCGATGGTTCCGAAACGCATACCGAAGACCAGGTGCGAGCCGAGGTACACGTCGGCCGCGCTGAAGCGCTCGCCCAGCAGCCAGGGGCCGCGGGCGGCAACAGCCGCTTCCACCGCCGCCAGCGTCTCCTCGTAGCTGCCGTAGCCGATCATGCGCCTGCGCTCGGGAGGCACCACGAAGCCCAGCGCGCGGTTGGACACCGCGGCCTCGAGCGGACCGGCCGCGAAGAACATCCAGCGGAGGTACGCGCCGCGCAGCGGCGAGTCGCAGGCGGGCGCCAGTCCCTTCGACGCGAAGGCGTCCGCCAGATAGGCGCAGATCGCGGCCACCTCGGTGACCACCACGTCCCCATGGCGCAGCGCGGGCACCTTGCCCAATGGATGGATGGCCAGGTACTCGGGCGCTTTCATCGAGCCGCCGTACTCGAGCACCTCGGTCCGGTACGGTTCCCCGAGTTCCTCCAGCATCCAGCGAACGATCCGCCCGCGCGACTGGGGGTGGGTGTAGAACACGATTTCCGCGGCGGCCATGGCGTCTCCTGGGTGACGCTCCAGTCTACGGCGCCGTGGTGCGTGCCTCCCGACCTGCCCGGGCCGCCAGCATGGCGCCGGCCAGGTAGGCCACGGCGATGAGCGCCAGCGCCCGCGGAAGGGACTGCGACCAGGCGGGCGCGGCGTGCAGCACGACGCCCACGGCGGCGACTCCGATCAGCGCGCCGATCTGGCGGTTGGCATTGAGCGCGGCGGCCGCGATGTTGGAGTGCGCCCTGCCGGCCATTTGCATGATGGTGGCCGTCATCGCCGGCACGGCCATCGCCACACCCAGGTTGGCCGCGGCGAACAGCGCGGTCAGCCAGGACAGCGCCAGGCGGTCTCCCACGGCGGCCAGCAGGCCCGAGATCAGCGCCGAGGTTCCCAGGCCGACGGCCATCGCACGGCGCGTTCCCCAGCGCGCCGACAGCCGCGGGGACAGCAGGTTGCCCAGCGTGAACATCGCCATCAGGGGCAGCAGGTCCAGCCCCGTGTGCCAGGCATCGGCGTGTCGCGCCTTCTGGAAGTACAGGCTGACCAGGAACAGCTGGCCGAAGGCGCCGAAGTTGATCAGGAATCCGATCGCGTTGACCCCCAGGAAACCCCGCAGGCGCAGCAGAGCGTGGGGAATGATGGGCGCACGTGCACGGCGCTCGCAATACCCGAAGGCCAGCGCCGCGCCGAGGCTGAGCAGCAGCGCGCCGACGATGCGAGGCGAGGCCCAGCCCCACGAGGCGCCTTCGATCAGCACGAAGGCCAACGCGGCCAGCATGATGACTGCCAGCAGGTGCGGCGCCACCTCCGGCCGCGCCGCGGGATCGGGACGCGAACGCGGCAACTTGCGGCGAGCCAGCACCAGGCCGAGCACGCCGATCGGGGCATTGAGCCAGAATACCGCGCGCCAGCCCAGCGTGCCCACGACCACGCCGCCCACCAGCGGACCGGCGGCCATCGCCACGGACACGATGGCCGACCAGAGCGCGAACATCCGCAGGCGCTCGTGCTCGCCCGGGTAGGCCAGCCCGAGCAGGCTCAGCGAACTGGGCATGAACAAGGCGGCGCCGACGCCCTGGAGCAGCCGGGCCGCCACCAGCGCCGCGCCATTGGGCGCCGCGCCGCAGCAGGCGGAGGCGACGACGAACAGGGCCAGCCCGCCCATGTACACGCGCCTCGCGCCGTGTCGATTGGCCAGGGCGCCGCCCACGAGCAGCAAGGCCGCGAAACTCAGGGTGTAGCCGTCGACCACCCACACCAGCGTGGAAAGGCTGGTTACCAGGCCGCGCTCGATGCTGCCGAGCGCGACGTTGACCACCGTCACGTCGAGCATGGCCATCACGAAACCCAGCGACACGGTGAGCAGGGGCCAGTAGCCGGCGCTCAGACTTCGGGCATTCGTTCGGGGCAGGCTGCAAGGGCTGACATCGGACATGGCTGACACCGGCTGGAGGATGGACGTCGAGCCATCCTAGGCGCGGGATCATCCGCAGAAAAGCATGATGGCTGCAACGGTAGAATGCATATTTGCATCAGCCGGGCGCCCTCGGGCGAAGGAATTCATGGACTGGGACAACGCAAGGGTCTTTCTCGCGATCTGTCGCCAGGGCACGCTGCGCGCAGCCGCCGCGGAGCTCCGGGTCGACCAGGCGACGGTGGGGCGGCGCCTGGCGGCGCTCGAGAAATCGCTCGATGTCCGTCTGTTCCTGCGTACGCCCGGCGGGTACCTTCCGACCCCGGCCGGCGAACGCGCGCGCCTGGGCGCCGAGCAGATGGAACAGGCCGCGCACCGGCTGCAGCGCGAAATGCAGGGAACCGACCGCCGCCTGTCGGGTACCGTGCGCCTGGCCTGTACCGACACCACGGCCACGACCTTCCTGATTCCCGCGCTGGCCGGGCTGCACCGGCAACACCCCGACGTGCGCGTGGTGCTGAGCGTGTCGACCCAGTTGACCAACCTGACGCGCAGGGAGGCGGATCTGGCGGTACGGGTGCTGCGCCCGGACAGCCCCGACCTGATCGCCCGCCACCTCTCGCGGCGCGAGGTGGGCCTGTACGCCTCGCGCGACTACCTGGCGCGCCACGGGGAGCCGACCCCGGGCAGCGCCTTCGCCGATCACGACGTCGTGATCTACCAGGCCGGGGTCTCGCGCCTGCATGGCGACTCGCTGTGCGGCGAGCCGATCGCCAACGCCCGCGTCGCGATGGAGGTGAACACGGGCATGATGCTGGCGCAGGCTGTACGCGCCGGCCTGGGCATCGGCGAGGTTCCCACCCACCTTGCCGAGTCCCTCGAGGAACTCGTGCGCATCTGGCCGCAACGCTCGGAGGAGTACGACCTGTGGCTGGTGATGCACAGGGACTTGCACCGTACGGCACGCGTGCGCGCGGTGGCCGATGCCGTCGTGGACGCGCTGACCTGACCCCGTTGCCCCGTCGCGAAAGCCCGAAAACGGGAACCGGCGCATCGTTTCCGGCGTAGGCTAGCGCCATCGGCAGCGCCCCAGGGAGACGGCGATGGCACAGGACCTCGACGGTGTACGCGAACACTATGCGGCAGCCGGGCTACTGGACCGCCTGCGTGCCGCGCTGAGCACACTCGGGCCGGAGGATCGCCCGATGTCGCCCGCGCAGCTCGGCGCCATCGACCAGTTCCATACCCGCGGACATGCCGCCACCGCCGACCTTTCCGAACTGGCCCGCGTGGGGCCGGACGACCGCGTGCTGGATCTGGGCTGCGGCATCGGGGGCCCGGCACGCCTGCTGGCCGAGGCCCGCGGTTGCCGCGTCACCGGCGTCGACCTCAGCCCGGAGTTCGTCGAGGCCGCGCGCTACCTGAGCGTGCGCACGGGCCAGCAGGACGCGGTGGAATTCCTGTGCGCGAGCGCGCTCGCGCTTCCTCTGGCCGACGCGAGCTTCGACGTGGTGCTGCTGCAGCACGTGGCGATGAACATCGAGGATCGGCCTCGCCTGTACCGCGAGATTCGTCGACTGCTGGCGCCAGGCGGGCGCTTCGCCACCTACGACGTGGTGCGCGGCCAGGGCGAGCCGCTGTATCCGGCTCCCTGGGCGCGCGATGCGCGGGACAGTTTCCTGCTCGATCCGCAGGCCACGCGCGAAGCCGTCGAGGCCGCCGGCCTGCGCGTCGCGGCATGGCGCGACGACACGCCCCACGCCCAGGAGTGGGCCGCGCAGCTCAAGGCCGCGGCGGCAGCGGCGCCTTCGAAACCCGCCGCGCCCGGGCTGGGCGTGGTGATGGGCGCGGATTTCCCGCTGCTGGCGGGCAACCACGCCCGCAATCTGCTGGAAGGACGCGTGGGCGTGCTGATGGCGGTGTTCGAGGCCGCCTGAGCGCGCGGCCCGCGTGCGGGCGAACCAGCGTACGCAAAAAGGCCGGACCGGTCGCCCGACGGGGCCCCTGCGCCAAGCGCAGCAGCCTCCGGAGAGCGACCGCTCCGGCCTTGGTCGAACCAGGCCGAGGATTACTGCTTCGGCGCGTTCGAGTTCTGGGCCGAGCTGGCGGCCTTGCTGTGGTGGTACATCGCCGCGTTGGCGATCATCGGGCTGGCCAGGGCAGTCACGGTGGCGACGGCGAGAACGACACGGGCAATCGTGCGGGAAGCGGTCATGACAAAACTCCTCTCTTGGGTTGATCAAGACGGCGGCCGAGCCTACGGCGGCCGCGGGACCCGACCTCCGGGTCTCGGGCCTTGTCTTGCAATGCCCGTGCCCACGCGAAAATTCCCTCTTTTATCAAGGACTTGACGCCCGCACGCCGCAGCGGATCGGGCGCCAGGCGCCGGCATGCGCCCCCGAGGCGCCCGAAACGTCGCCTGCGGGCGACGCGCCTGCCCCGCCAGCGCCCCGAAAGGCAAGGATTGCGGGAGCTTGCGCGTGTCGCCACGCACCGACACACCGGTTACGAATTACATCGAGTTGCCGATGTGTCGAATGGCGAGCGAATCGAGGTTTCAGATCTCCAGCCACTCGCGCCGGAGCTCGGCCTGCTGCATCAGCGCATCGGGCGTGCCCTCGAACACCATGCGTCCGTGGCCCATCACGTACACCCGATGGGAGATGCGCAGCGCGATCACCAGACGCTGCTCGACCAGCAGGATGGAAATCCCCCGCGCCGCGATCTCTCCCAGGAAGGCCCCCGTGCGCTCGACCATCTGCGGGGACAGCCCTTCCGTGGGCTCGTCGATCATGATCAGCCCGGGGTCGCCCATCAGGGTGCGGCACATGGTCAGCATCTGCTGCTCGCCGCCCGAGAGCGCTCCGCCCGGCGCCTGGGCGCGCTCGCGAAGCTGTGGAAACAGCGCCCAGGTGTCCTGCAGGGTCCAGCGCGAACGCTTCTGGCCCGGCTTGATCCCCAGCAGCAGATTCTGCTCGACGCTCAGGTCGGGGAAGATCGCCCGCTCCTCGGGGACATAGCCGATGCCCAGGCGCGCGATCGCGTGGGGTTTCAGGCCCGTGATCGAGCGCCCCCGGAAGCGGATGTCCCCACGCGGAACGGGATCGCCCATGATGGCCTTGAGGGCGGTGGACCTGCCCGCGCCGTTGCGCCCGAGGATGCTCACGATCTCCCGCTCGCCGACCTCGAAGTCCACGCCCTGCAACACATGGCTCTTGCCGTACCAGGCATGCAAGCCGCGTACCGTGAGCATCACGCCACCTCCGTGCCGAGATAGGCCTCGCGCACCCGCGCGTCCGCCTTCACCCGCTCCGGCGTGTCCGAGGCCACGACCTGCCCGTACACCAGCACGGTGATGCGGTCGGCGAGGTCGAACACCACGCCCATGTCGTGTTCGATCATCAGCAGGGTGCGGTGCTCGCTCACGTTGCGGATCAACTCCACCACGCGCTGCGCCTCGGCATGACTCATGCCCGCGGTGGGCTCGTCGAGCAACAGGGTATGGGCATCGCCGGCGATGGCCAGGCCGATGTCCAGCGCGCGCTGCTCCGCGTAGGTCAGCACCCCCGCCGCTGCGTCGCGCCGGTCGAGCAGTCCGATCTCGCCCAGAATCCGCTCGGTGCGCTCGCGCACGTCCGCCAGTCCGTCCACGCGGCGCCAGAAGGCATGGCGGTAGCCCATGGACCACAGCGTCGCGCAGCGGATGTTCTCCCAGACGCTCAGGCGCGCGAACACATTGGTGACCTGAAAACTGCGCGACAAGCCGCGGCGATAGATCCGCTCGGGCGCCATGCCCGCGATCTCGGCTCCGTCCAGTCGAATGGAGCCGCTGCTCGGCCGCAGGCGCCCGCTGATCAGGTGGAACAGGGTGGACTTGCCGGCTCCATTGGGACCGATGACCGCGTGGCGCTCCCCGCGCGGGATGCTCAGGTCCACGCCGCGGATGATCTCGGTGCGCCCGAAATTCTTGCGCAGCCCCGCGATGACCAGCGCCGGCGCGTCCTGCTCCTCGTGCGCGATGGGCCTCATGTCGTCGTCCTCCCCTCGGGCGCGGGCGTCAGCGCCCGCGCGTAGGCCGCGCGCACCCACGGCACGATCTTGCGCAACAGCACTCCCCCAGCCAGCGCCAGCAGCGCGGCCGCGCACCAGGGCAGCGGCGACGCGGCGCTCAGGCGCACGAACGCAAAGCGCATCGCCGGCCCGTCCGACGCGTGCACCATCAGCTGGTTGGTCATCTCCAGGGCCAGCGAACAGCCCGCGGCCAGGATCAGCCCCGCGAGCGCCGCCGCCGCATAGGCCGGCATCACGCGATGCAGCCGGCGTCGCGCGAGCAGCGGCCCCTGCCGCCGCAGCACCCCCGCCAGTCCCTCGGGCGCGAACATCACGACTCCGATGAACAGCAGTCCCAGGTACAGGCGCCACAGATCGGTCACGTCGCTCAGGCTGACCTGCAGCCAGGTCACGAGCATCGCGCCCAGGATGGGCCCCGCGAAGTCGCCGGCACCTCCGATGAAGGTCATGAGAATCACCGACCCGGATTGCGCCAGTCCCAGCTGCGAGGAACTCATCAGCTCGAAGTTGATCGCGGCCAGCGCGCCGGCGATGCCGGCGAAGCCCCCCGACAAGGTGAAGGCCATGAAACGCACGGACTGGATGTCGTAGCCGATGAACCGTGCGCGCTCGGGGTTGTCGCGCACGGCCCTGCACATGCGCCCGAAGGGCGTGCGGGTCAACGCGAACATCGCCGCCGCCGACACCAGGCCCCAGAAGGCGATCAGGTAATACACCTGCAGCTGGGGGCCGAAGCTGATGCCGAAGGGGTGCACGAGGGCCGTGCGGTCCGTGCCCACGCCCTGTTCGCCGCCGAACACATGCTGCAGGATCAACGCCGCGCTGGCCACCAGTTCGCACAGGCCGAGGGTGATCATCGCGAAGGCGGTCCCGGCGCGCCGCGTCGCCACGCTGCCGAAGATCGCCGCGAACAGCAGTCCGGCAACTCCTCCGGCGAGCGGAAAGACCACCAGCGGTACCGGCAGACCGAGGGCTTCGACGAGGTTCATCAAGTGCACGGTCATGAAGCCGCCGAGTCCGTAGTACACGGCATGCCCGAAGGACAGCAGCCCTGTCTCGCCGAGCAGCATGTTGTAGGACAGCGCGAAGATGACCATGGTGCCCATCAGGCTCATGGTGGTCAGCGAAAGCCCGGAGCTGAATACCCGTGGCAGCAGCGCCAGCACGACGGCGGCCGCGAA
This sequence comes from Pseudomonadota bacterium, assembly GCA_021830925.1. GTDB lineage: Bacteria > Pseudomonadota > Gammaproteobacteria > Burkholderiales > Burkholderiaceae_C > Thiomonas_A. The sequence continues at coordinate 20,389 of JAKBNS010000158.1, forward strand.
CCAGGGGCCCATGCCGGAGAGAACCCGCGCGCCCCGCGCCTCGGTGCCGGCTCGCGATGCGCGTCGACTCATGATTCGCGTGCCCCCATCAGGCCGCGCGGGCGCAGCACCAGTACCAGCACCAGCAGGAGGTAGGGAAGAATCGGAGCGAGTTGCGCAACGCTCACGTTCCAGATGTCTCCGAGCAGCGCAGCCATGGGCCCGGCCGCATGCAGAGGGCCGAAACTCGCGGCCAGCGAGGCGTTGGAGGCAACCGCGAAGGTCTGCGCGAGCCCGATGATCAGCGAGGCCGCAAAGGCCCCCGTGAGCGAACCCAGTCCGCCGAAGACCACCACGACGAACAGGATCGGCCCGAGCAGCTCGGCCATGTTGGACTGGGTCACCAGCGCGGGCCCGGCGATCACCCCGGCCACCGCGGCAAGGCCGCATCCCACGCCGAACACCAGCATGAAGACGCGATCCACGTCATGCCCCAGCATGGCGACCATGCCGGGATGGCCCAGGGCCGCCTGCACGACCAGCCCGATGCGGGAGAACTTCACGACCAGCGCCAGGGCGATGAAAACGGCCGCCGAGCCGAACAGTTCGAACAGCTTGAAGGCCGGGTAATGGAGGGAGAACAGCGTGAAGGCGGAAAAGTCGAGCAGGCGGGGAACCTGATAGTTCATCGGCAGCGTGCCCCAGACGATCTCCACGAATTCCTGGATGACGAAGGTCAGGCCGAAGGTGAACAGGAGTTCGGCGACATGGCCGTGTCTGTGCACCCTGCGAAGTCCGTAGCGTTCCACCGCCATGCCGATGCACCCCACCAGCACGGGTGCGATGAGCAAGCCGGGCCAGTAGCCGAGGTACAGGCTGAGCTCGAAGCCGAAAAAGGCGCCGAGCATGTAGAAACTCGCATGGGCGAAGTTCAAGACGCCCATCATGCTGAAGATGACGGTCAGCCCGCTGGCCAGCAGGAACAGCAGCATGCCGTAGAGAACCCCGTTGAGGGTCGATGTCAGGACGATATCGAGCACGGCAGGATCCATCGACTGGTAGGGGCCCGCCGTCGCGCCTGCGGCGGCGGGCCCGCGCCGCGGCACCGCGCAGTCGCGGCACCGCTCCATGTCCCCGGACTCAGGGACGCTTCATGTGGCAGGTCGTGGGCAGGATGGTCGCCTTGGTGGGGACTTCCGCGACGACTTTCCAGCCCCAGCCGGTACCCTCGTCCAGGAAGGGGTGGGCCCCTGCGACCGGCCCGAAGGTCGAGATGAACAGGGGCTGGAAAAACTGGTGGTCCTTGGCGCGCATGAAGCCATCCTGCCCGCTGGAGAAGGTCTTGTACTCCATGCCTTCGAGCTTGGGGACGAACTTCACCGGCTCGGCCGAGCCGGCTTCCCGGATGGCCTGGAACAGCATGTCCGTCAGGTTGAACAGCTTGGGGTAGAAGTAAGGATCGCTCTTGTAGCGGGCGATGTATTCGGTGGCCACCTTGCGCGCCGGCTGGTAGCTGACGTTGTTGACGCCTTCGTTGACCTGGAACACGTGGTCGGGCAGGTCGGCCTGCTTGATCGCCGTGGGCCCTCCCGTCAGGCCGGCGTAGTAGGTGTACCAGTTGACCTTCAGCCCGGCGTCCCCAGCGGCCTTCAGCAGCAGCGCCAGGTCCTGGCCCCAATCGGCGGTGATCACGCTGTCCGCGCCGGAGGCCTTGATCTTGGCGATATAGGGGGAGAAGTCCGTGACCTTGAGCAGGGGATGGAATTCATCCCCGACGATGCGCACGCCGGGATCCTTGCTCTTGAGCATGCGTACCGCGGCGTCGGCCACCGAATGGCCGAAGTCGTAATCCTGGTTGATCAGGTAGACCTTCTTGATGCTCGGCCGCGAGCGAATGAAATTGGTCAACGCCTCCATCTTCACGTTCACGTTGGCGTCGAAGCTGAATTGCCAATAGCTGCAGTCGGCGTTGGTGATGCTCGGATCGATGGCGCCGTAGTTCAGGTACACGACGCCCTTGCCGGGATTGCGCTCGTTGTACTTGGTGACGTAGTCCTCGATGGCCGAGCCCACGGCCGAGCCGTTGCCCTGGACGATGATGTCCACGCCGTCGTCAATGGCCTTTTGCACCTGCACCAGGCTGGTCTGCGGGCTGAGCTTGTTGTCATAGGGGACGATCTTCACCTTCTCCCCCAACACCCCGCCCTTCGCATTGATCCGGTCGGCGATGAAATCCAACTGGTTCAGGCCGATCTGGCCGGCGCTGGCACCGGCTCCCGACAAAGGATCGACGTAGCCGATCCGGATGGTGCCGGCGGCCAGCGCGGACTGCGCCGCGAGCCCCGACAGGGACAGCCCGAGAGCCGCCGCGAACACTGCTGCCTTCATTGCTCATCTCCTCGCTGGGCTCTTGGTGGTCCGCGCGCCGGGTGCCCTGCTCCGGGCGCGCGTTGTCGGCCGGCTCCGGCGGAGCCGGCCCGGAAATCTCAGGCGCTGCGCCGCTCCACGGTCGCGCTGCCCTGCAGCTCGCGCTCGGCCTGGGTGAAACCGTAGCCCGGCACGATCTCGTTCTCGCGCTCGCCGATGTCGGCCCAGGCGTCCACGACGCGCCGCGCGGCGTCCGGCCCACCGCCGAGCTGCACGCCCTGGGTGAGGGTCACGTGGGCGCTCGCGAAGTGCCCGCCGCCGGCGCACAGGATGGCCCGCGTGGGGGCGTCGGCGCCGACCAGCGCCACCAGCCCCGGACTGACCAGTTCCGGCGCCAGGCGCTGCAGCGCCTCGGACGACAGCACGCCATCGGTCATCTGGGTCGCGGCGGTCGGCGCCAGGCAGTTCACGCGAATGCCGTATTTGTCGCCTTCGAGGGCGAGGGTCTGCATCAGCCCCACCAGGGCCATCTTGGCGGCGCCGTAGTTGGACTGGCCGAAGTTGCCGTAGAGCCCGGACGAGGAAGTCGTCATCACCACACGGCCGTACTGCTGCGCGCGCATGATGTCCCATACCGCCTTGGTGCAGATCACCGAGCCCATCAGGTGCACGTCGAGCACCAGGCGGAAATCGTCCAGATCCATCTTGGCGAAACTCTTGTCGCGCAGGATTCCCGCGTTGTTCACCAGGATGTCGATGCGTCCCCACTCGGTCATCGCGCGCTGCACCACGGCCGCCATCTGGGCCGCATCGGTCACCGAGCCGGGCGCCGACAGGGCGCTGCCGCCCTCGGCACGAATGCGTGTCGCCACCGCGGCGGCCTGTTCGGCGTCGAGGTCGTTCACGACCACCCGCGCGCCCTGGCGTGCCAGTTCCAGCGCGTGGCAGCGCCCCAGCCCGGCACCCGCTCCCGTCACGATCGCGACGCGATCCCGCAGCATCATGCTTGTCTCCTTGTAGGTCTTATTGGTTCACTATCTAACGAGTGAAAATCCTAGGCGCAATCCCCGGGGCCCGCAAGAGGTGGTGTCCCAGGGGTCAGTGCCGGGCGCGAGGCCTTGCGCCGCGCGGCTTGGCGCGCTCGCAGATGGCCAGCAGGCCGGCCGACATGAAGGTCACCATGCGCTGTTTCACGGCCACGAAATCATCGGACTTGCACAGTCCGCCCGAGAGCTTGTCGATGCGTCCGGTGCGCGCCAGCGTGAGCATCAGCGCGCCGGTGACGAAGTGATAGCCCCAGAAGATGTCTTCTTCCGCGCTGTCGGGCAGCGCCCGCTTGAGCAGGCCGATGAGGCGCAGCACCACCGGATCGAAGTGCTGGTCCATCATCTCGGCGCCCCACTCCGGGGTGTTGGCCACCTGGGCACCCAGCGCGGCGTAGTTCTTCCAACCCTCGCCGCCGGTGATGTACAGGTCCAGGTCGGTATCCAGGAAGGCGTGCAGCGCGCCTTCCACGGTGGGCTTGTCGCCGGCCTCGCGCTCGTAGTCGTCCAGCGCCTTCATGCGCAGTTCGCTGGTCACCTCGGCACGTCGGCCGAACACGGCGTCGAACAGTTGTTGCTTGTCGGCGAAGTAGTAGTTGATCAGGGTGTGGTGCACGCCGATGCGGTTCGCCACGTCCTTCAGGGTCACGCCATGCAGGCCGTGGCGGGAGAACAGGAATTCGGCCGCATCCAGGATCTGTTCCGTGGTCTCGGCGCGGCGCTCGGCCTTGCTGACACTGCGCCGGCGGGGTTTCTTGTCTTGAGGCAAACCTGCCCCCTCCTTCGGAATGAATCAACGCCTGGCGCCCGGGACGCCCGCGGGCGCGCGCCCGTACTCGGCTCTGAGACGCATCTTATCGACCTTGCCGGTGGCGGCCATCGGCATGCGCCCCAGGCGCACCACCGCGTCGGGAATCCACCAGGAGGCCACGCGTCCGCGCAGGGCCTCGAGCAGATCCTCGTCCGCGCAGGACTGGTCCTTGCGCATCTCGACGATCAGGATCGGCCGCTCCCCCCAGCGCGCATCGGGCCGGCCGATCACCGCGGCCAGGGATACCTGCGGCAACGCCCCGACGATGGCTTCGATCTGCGCCGGATTGATCCACTCGCCACCGGATTTGATCAGGTCCTTCGCACGCCCGGTGACGGTCAGGTTGCCTTGCGCGTCGATACGCGCGAGGTCCCCGGTGTCGAACCAGCCGTCGGCATCGACCGCCGGAGCGTCCTGGCCGAGATAGCGCCACACCACGGTGGCGCCACGCACCCGCAGGCGGCCTTCGGCTGCGCGCTGCTCCGGCAGCGCGCAGCCCTGTTCGTCCACCAGCAGCAGATCGACCCCCAGGGCCGGGCGCCCCGAGACGCTGGCCGTGCGCCGCGCATCCTGCGGCGGCGCCACGGTTCCGGCCGGCGACAACTCGGTCATGCCCCAGCTGGTCTGCACCACCACGCCCAACACGCGCTCGAGTCGATCCATCAGCCCCTGCGCCAGCGGCGCGCCGCCCACCAGCACACGCCGCAGGCTGGGCAGGCGACGCCCGGTGGCCTCCAGGTGTTCGGCCAGCCCGAGCCAGACGGTGGGAACGCCGACGCCGAGGGTGACCTGTTCCTGCTCGATCAGCCGCGCCAGGCTCGCGCCGTCGGTCCAGCGCCCGGGCAGCACCAGGCGCGCGCCCACGGCCGGCGCCGCATAGGGCAGGCCCCAGGCGTTGGCATGGAACATCGGCACCACCGCCAGAACCGAGTCGGCGCTGGTGATGGCGCCGACGTCGGCCTGCAGGAATCGCAGGGTGTGCAGATAGCTCGAGCGATGGGTGTAGGTCACGCCCTTGGGCGCGCCCGTGGTGCCCGAGGTGAAGCACAGCCCGGCGGGGGTGGTCTCGTCGAAGCCGCCCCACGAGGCATCGCGCGGCGCCGCCGCGAGCAGGGGCTCCAGTGGACGCACGAGCGGGCGCACGACCGGGCACGCGGCGCTCGCCCCGGGGACGTCGCCATCGATCACCAGCAACTGCTCCAGCAACGGCGAGCGCTGCGCGATGTCTTGCGCCAGGCCCAGCAGATCGGCGCTGACCATCAGCACCCGCGCGCCCGAGGCCGCGATCATGGACGCGCTCTGCTCGGCGGTCAGGCGCGGGTTCAGCGTATGGCAAACCGCGCCCATGCCCACGATGCCGTACCAGGCCTCCATGTGCGCATGGGTGTTCCAGGCCAGAGTTGCGACCCGCTCGCGCGCGGCCACGCCCAGCCCGCGCAGCACGCCCGAGACGGCCAGCGCGCGCTCGCGCAACTCCGCGTAGTCCACGCGTCGGGGGCCGGCATCGGCCCGCGCGCTGCTCACGCCGGAGCGCGGGTGCCATTTGGCGGCGTGGTCGAGGAACTTGTCCAGGGTCAGCGCATACGGCTGCATCGCGCCGTCGTCGAGCACGCTCATGGTCGGCTCAAAGGTGGGTTTCGAACAGCGCCGCCGCACCCATGCCGCCGCCGACGCACATGCTCACCACCACGTACCTGGCGCGGCGCCGCCGCCCCTCGATCAGCGCGTGGCCCACCATGCGCGCGCCGCTCATGCCGTAGGGGTGGCCGATGGAGATCGCGCCGCCGTTGACGTTGTAGATCGCCGGGTCGATGCCCAGGCGCTCGCGACAGTACAGCGCCTGCACCGCGAAGGCCTCGTTGAGTTCCCACAGGCCGATGTCGTCGATGTGCAGGCCATGGCGCTCGAGCAGCTTCGGAATGGCGTGGACGGGCCCGATGCCCATTTCCTCGGGCGCGCAGCCGGCCACGGCCATGCCCCGATAGATGCCCAGGGGCTGCAGGCCGCGGCGCTCGGCCAGCCCCGCCTCCATCAGCACGCAGGCCGAGGCGCCGTCGGACAGCTGGCTCGCGTTGCCCGCCGTGATGCATCCTCCCCGCACCACCGGCTCCAGCCCCGCCAGCGCATCCAGCGTGGTGTTGGGGCGGTTGCCCTCGTCGCGATCCACCACGACCTGCTGCGCGGCGGTGACGCCGGTGTCGCGATCGACCCGGTTCATGGTCGTGGCGAAAGGCACGATCTCGGCATCGAAACGGCCCTGGCGCTGCGCCTCGGCGGTGCGGCGCTGCGACTCGAACGCGTAGGCGTCCTGCGCCTCGCGACTCACGCCGTAGGCCTTGGCGACATGCTCGGCGGTCTCCAGCATGGGCATGTAGGCATGTGCCGCATGCGCCAGCACCTGGGGGTCCTGCTGCTCGCGCACCCAGGCGAAGTAGCGCTCCTGCACGGCCGAGATGTTCTCCTGCCCGCCGGCGGCCACCACCTGCATGCCGTCGACCACGATCTGCTTGGCCGCGGTGGCCACCGCCATCAACCCCGACGCGCATTGGCGGTCCATGGTCTGCGCGGGCACGCCGTGCGGCAGCCCGGCGGCGAACACGGTATTGCGCGCCAGGTTCATGCCCGCGGTACCGGCTCCCAGCACCGTGCCGAGCACGAAGTCCTCGATCTCTGCGCCATCCACGTGCGCGCGCTCGATCGCATGGCCCAGCACGTGGCCGGCCAGGGTCGGCGAGCGCGTGGCGTTGAAACTTCCCCGGAAGGCCTTGGCGATGCCGGTGCGCGCCGTGCTGACGATGACAGCCTGTCTCACCTCTTGTCTCCTGCTGGCACGGCCCGCCAGGCCGCGAATCGATTATTCGCTCTCTTGTGGGTGAGTATTGTGCATGCAGCCCGCGCCGCTGGCAAGCCGCGCGGGCGGCGGCGGTCAGTGCTCGTGGCGATGGTGCATGTCGGGCGCGTGCGGATGGCTGTGGGTCAGCGCCGCGTGTTGATGCGGGTGGGTGTGGCGAACGCCCGGCGCCACCGGGGCATCGTGCGCGTGCTGGTGGTGCTCGTCGTGCTCGTGCTCGTGGGTGTGTTCCTGCGTCTCGTGGCTGTGCGGGTGTTCGTGACGCTCGCTGAGGTGCAGCCACACCCCCAGGCCCATCAGCAGCGCCGCGCCCACCAGCGGCAGGCTCAGCGCGTCCCCCATGCACACCGCCAGCACGGCACCGAAGAACGGCGCCACCGAAAAATACGCCCCGGTGCGCGCCGAGCCCAGGTGGCGCAGCGCGACCACGAACAGCGACAGGCTCACGCCGTAGGCCAGCAGCCCCACCAGCATGGCCGCACCCGCCATCGCCGGGCCGGGCAGGCTCGCCCCGGTGCCGAGCGCCAGCGCCAGGTTCACGCTTCCGGCGGCGAGCCCCTTGACGCCGGCGACCCAGGTCGCGTCGCTCAGCGACACCCTGCGCGTGAGGTTGTTGTCGATGCCCCAGGCCAGGCAGGCGCCGAGCACCAGCGCTGCCGGCGTCAGCTCGTGCAGGCTCCAGCGCGTGCCCGCGCCGGTGCCGCTGAGCAGCACGGCGCCGGCCACGATGGCCAGCATGCCGAGCGCGATACGCCGGTCGAAGTTCTCGCGGAACACGAACCAGGCGAGCAGCGCCGTGAACACGCTTTCCGCGTTCAGCAGCAGCGCCGCCCCCGAGGCCGGCATGCCGCGCAGCCCGAGCATCAGCAGCACCGGCCCGAGCACGCCGCCGAAACCCACGGCGGCCGCGAACCAGAGGGCTTCGGCGCGCGCCAGGCGCACCCGCGGCGCGCGCCGAAGCAGGCGCCACGCCCCCAGGCCGAGCCCGGAGCCGAGGTACAGCAGACCCGCCAATACCCAGGGTTCCACGCCCTGCAGCAGGCGCTTGGCCAGCGGCGTGCCGGCGCCGAACAGCAAGGCCGCGCCGAGCGCCGGAAGCACGCCAGGACGGGCGAAGGAGCGGATGCCGGCCATGCCTGGACTCTGCGGGATGGGCCCCTCGGCTCAGCGCGACGGATGCAGCGCGCAGGCGTGGCGGGTCGTTCCCTGCTCGACCTGCAGCGTGCTGTGGCCGATGCCGAAACGCGACCGCAGCGCCTCGCTGATGGCGTCCAGCGCATCGTCGCCGGGGTAGCCCGCGGGCACCACCAGATGGGCGGTCAGCGCGTTCTCGGTCGTGCTCATGCCCCAGATGTGCAGGTCGTGCACGTCGTGCACGCCGGGGCGTCCACGCAGGAATTGGGCGACCTCGTCGGCGTCGATCCCCGCGGGCACGGCGGACAGGATCAGGTCGAGGGACTCGCGCAACAAGCCCCAGGTTCCGTACACGATGAGCGCCACGATCGCCACGCTGACCAAGGGATCCAGCCAGTACCAGCCGGTAGCCATGATGGCCAGCCCGGCGACCACCACGCCCAGCGAGACGACCGTGTCGGACAGCATGTGCAGGTAGGCGCCGCGCACGTTCAGATCCGATTTCTGCCCGCGCAGCAGCAGCCAGGCCGACAGTCCGTTGACCACGATGCCCACCGCAGCCACCAGGGTCACCGTGAGCCCGGCCACCGGCGGCGGCGCCACCATGCGCTGCGCCGCCTCCCAGGCAATGGCGCCGGAGGCCAGCAGCAACAGCACGGCATTGGCCAGCGCGGCCAGCATGGAACTGCTGCGCAGGCCGTAGGTATAGCGCCCTTTCGGCTCGCGCCGGCTCAGCACGGCGGCCAGCAGCGCCAGCACCAGGCCCAGCACGTCCGACAGGTTGTGGCCGGCGTCAGCCATCAGCGCGGTGGAGTTGGCCGCCAGGCCGTAGCCGAACTGCGCGACCACCAGCAGCGTGTTGAGCACGATGGCGATGCCGAAGGCCGGGGCCTGTTTCCAGGGGTCGCCATGGTGGTGGTGATGCCCGCCATGCCCGTGAACGTGCCCGTGGGCGTGGGTGTGGGTGTGGTCGTGCGCGTGGTCGTGTTCGTGGCCGAGGTCCTGCGCGCGCGCGGGCCCGTGCGCCGCCGGCGCGCCATGTTGGTGTGCCGTCATTCGAGTTCTCCCTGCGGCTCGGCGATGTGCTCCAGCATGTCGCCCAGCATGCGCGCCACATGCTGGTCGGCGGCGCGCACCAGCACATGGCGGCCCTGGCGTTCAGACTTGACCAGGCGCGCGGCACGCAGCAGGCGCAGATGGTGGCTGACCAGCGTGGGCGCGAGTTCCAGGCGCGCGGCGATGTCGCCCACCGCCACCGGCTCCTGCATGCAGGCGATGACAATGCGCAGGCGCGTGGTGTCGCCCAGCAGACGGAACAGGTCCGCGAGCTCGGGAATCAGGGGGTCGGACTGCACGCGGGCTCACCTCAGACATATGAATAGATGTGCACATGTGAGCATGCAGCCAAGCGGCTTGTCAATCCGCCGCCTGGCCGGTGCGAAGCGCGCCATCGTGTTCAGGCGCATTCCGTCGTGAACACCTGCCCGCGCCACGGCCCGGGCACTGGCGCTAGCATCGTGCGGGAACCCATGCCGGAGCACGCCATGCCCTACGACGACGCCAATCCCTTCGCCCGCATCCTGCGCGGCGAACTGCCCAGCATCCAGCTTGCCGAGGACGACGGCGCGCTGGCGATCATGGACATCATGCCGCAGGCCGACGGGCACGTGCTGGTCATTCCCAAGGCGCCCGCCGAGCAGATCTTCGACCTGCCCGACGCCGCGCTGGTCGCGGCCATCCGCATGACCCAGCGCCTGGCCGTGGCGGTGCGCCAGGCCCTGCAGCCCGACGGGGTGTTCGTCGGCCAGTTCAACGGCGCCGCGGCCGGCCAGACCGTGCCGCACGTGCACTTCCACGTCATTCCCCGCTGGAAGGGCGCCGAACTGCACATGCATGCGCGCGACCACGCCGACCCCGAGAAACTCAAGTCCATCGCCCAGCGCATCCGCCAGCAGCTCGGCGGCTGAGGACACTCCCAGGTCGAAGCCCGCGCCAGCCCATGTTCCTGCTGCCGGCGATCGCCCTTCCCTTCCTGTTCTTTTTCGCGATCCGCCGCCTGTGGCGCATTCCGCGCGGGCTGCTGCGGGGACGCCTGCGCGTGCCGGAGCGCCGCAGGGCCTTGCTCGCCACCGCCAGCGCCGTCGCCTATGCCGTGCTGCTGGGCTACACGGTCGCGCTGGCGCTGGACCTGCTGCGACTGGGCGTGGCCTCGCACGACCCCCTGCCCGCGCTGGTCTCCGTGACCGCGTACGTGCTGGTGTATCCGCTGGTCTATCTCGCGGCCGAATGGATCTTCTATTACGGCATCCAGGCAGTCCCGGGAACGGTCGAGAACCGTTGACACCAGCCGTGGGAAGCGTTCGCGCCTCGCGCGACGCTCAGATCAGCCCGAGGCGCCCGAGCCGATACGACATCTGCGCGCGCGTCAGCCCGAGCGCGCGCGCCGCCGCCGACACGTTGTAGCGCGCCGCCACCAGTGCGTCGCGATAGAGCTCGGCGTCAGGTTCGCCGACCTGCGTGCGCGGCGCGCGGCTCGCGACGCCCGCGACCTGCTCGGTCAGTCGCCCGTCCGGCCCCGGCGACAGGCCGTGCGGCGCCCCCATCTCCCCGCCGCGAAACAGATGCACCACGTCGATCGGCTCGTCCGGACCGGCCATGATCACGCCGCGCTCGATCAGGTTCTGCAACTCGCGCACGTTGCCCGGAAAATCGTATTGCAGCAGCGCCTGCACGGCCCGGGGCGTGAAGCCGGCCACGCGGCGCCCGTACTGTTCGCCGTAGCGCCGCAGGAACGCCTCCATCAGCAGCGGGATGTCGTCGCGCCGCTCCTTCAACGGAGGCAGCGCGATCGGGAACACGTTGAGCCGGAAGAACAGATCCTCGCGAAAGCGCCCGGCGCGCACCTCGGTGCGAAGGTCGACGTTGGTGGCCGCCACCACGCGCACGTCCACCGCGATCTCGCGGCTTCCCCCGACGCGCTCGATGCGCCGCTCCTGCAACGCGCGCAGCAGCTTGCCCTGCGCGAAAAAGCTCAGCGAGGCGATCTCGTCCAGGAACAGCGTGCCGCCCTGCGCGCGCTCGAAGCGCCCGGCGCGCGAACTGCTCGCGCCGGTGAACGCGCCCCGCTCCACGCCGAACAACTCGGCCTCGATCAGCGTGTCGGGAATGGCCGCGCAGTTCACCGCGACGAAGGGTGCCGCCGCGCGCGGGCTGATCGCGTGCAGGGTCTGCGCGAACAGTTCCTTGCCGGCGCCCGAGGGTCCGCTGAACAGCACCGTGGCGGGCGTGGGCGCGACACGTTCGATCAGGTGCCGCGCGGCGCTGAAACTCGAGGAGATGCCCACCAGCGCCGACTGCTGCTCGGAGCGCGCCGCGGGCGCTAGGCTTCGAGACCTCGCGCTCGCGGCGATCGCCGGCTCGGCCAGGCTGCGGCGAATGCCCGCGGCGGAAAGCTCGGGCGCGAAGTAGTGCTGGTCGAGCTCGGGGTCCTCCCACTCGTCGGCCGGGCGCCCGACCAGACGGCAGGCCCCGGCCCCCGTGGCGCGGCACTCGATCTCCCGATACACGATGAACTTGCCCATGAAGGCACTGGCATAACCGCTGGCGTAGCCGGTCTGCATCCAGCAGGCCGGCTCGGTGCCGATGCCGAAGGCGGCGATGTGCTCGTCGTCCTCGCTGGAATCGTGCCACCAGAACTCGGCGTGGAAACTGCCGCGCGCGATGTCGAACTCGAAGGCGATGGCCTCGGGGCGCACGATGCCCCCCAGCTTGTGCATCTGCGGGCCGGCGTGAAAGGCGTTGACCGGGTCGCTGTCCGGCCAGGTCCGGCGCACCAGCTCGGCGTCGCGCGCGCCGGCTGCGTAGCCCACGCGGGTCAGCAGCGAGCGCGCCTGCTCCTGGCCCAGGCGAGCGATCAGCTCGGCGCGCAGCGAGCCGAAGGTGGACGAGCGCCACAACACCATGCGCTGGTCGCCCAGCCAGATGCGCCCGTCGTCGGGCGAGAAGCTCAGCGCCTCGGCCAGGTCGCGCAGGGTCGGCGTGGCGCCTTCGTCGACATCCTCGCTGGTGCGCGAGGAGCGGCGCTGCAACTGGGCCAGGGTCACTCGGTTCGGGTCACTGCGTCGCATGGATCGAATGCTGATTCAACATGAATCATGCATTTTTGATCAAGGCGCCGCGATCGCCTCCCGGGTATACCCGGATCGAGCCGGCGCAAGCGATTGATTCGCCGGTATTTCGCGCTTGCGACCCGAGCTGGCACGGCGTTTGCAAACATGTTCGCTCCGATCCAGCGCGTCGCACGAGCGCGCAATCCACCCCCTCGAAGGAGACAAGCCATGTTCCAGGGAAAGACCGTGGTCGTCACCGGCGCCGCGTCGGGCATCGGCGCGGCCACCGCGGCGCTGCTCGCCGAGCGCGGCGCCGACGTGATCGCCGTGGACCTCAACCGCCCCCAGCGGGAGTTCGGGCGCTTCCTGCGCGCGGACCTCTCGGACCCGGCGTCCATCGACACCCTGGTGGCGGCGCTGCCGGCCGGGGTGCACGGCCTGGCGAACATCGCCGGCCTGCCGCCGACGCGCCCCGCCGAGCAGGTGCTGAAGGTCAATCTGGTGGGGCTCAAATACCTCACGACCCGGCTCGTGCCCAAGCTGGCCGACGGCGCCTCGATCGTCAACCTGGCCTCGCTGGCCGGGCTGGGCTGGGCCGAACCCGAGGCGAAGCCGGCCATCGACGACAGCGAGCAACTGGACTTCGACGGCGTGGCCGGCTTCTGCGCGCGCCATCGCATCGAGGGCGCGCGCAGCTACTTCTTCTCCAAGGAGGCGCTGATCGTGTGGACCCTGCGCAACCGCTGGACCTGGCGCGAACGCGGCATCCGCATGAACGCGGTCAGTCCCGGGCCGGTGGACACGCCGATCCTGAAGGATTTCATCGAGACCCTCGGCGCGCGCGCCGAGGAGGATATGCGCACCATGGACCGCCCGGGGCGCCCGGGAGACATCGCGCCCGTGGTCGCCTTCCTGCTGTCCGACGAGGCGGCCTGGATCCGCGGCACCAACGTGCCGGTGGACGGCGGCATGTATTCGAACGTGCTGTGCCAGATGCACGGCTTCTGACCCTGGAGACTCCCATGACCACGATTTCCATGTTGATCGGCGGCGAGCGCCGCGCGGCATCCGGCGGCGCCACCTTCGTGCGCCGCAACCCCCTGGACGGCAGCGTCGCCACGACCGCTCCCGCGGCCACCGCCGACGACGCGCGCGCCGCGGTCGATGCCGCCGCGGCGGCCTTTCCCGCCTGGTCCGCGCTCGGCCCCGGCGCGCGTCGCGCGCTGCTGATCAAGGCCGCGCACGCGCTGGAAGCCAAGGGCGAGGCCTTCGCCGCCGCGGTGGCCTCCGAGACCGGCGGCTCCGGGCTGTGGGCCGGTTTCAACGTGCACCTGGCCGCCGGCATGCTGCTGGAGGCGGCCGCGCTGACCACCCAGATCTCCGGCGAGGTCATTCCCTCCGACGTGCCCGGCAGCGTGGCCATGGCCATGCGCCAGCCCGCCGGCGTGGTGCTGGGCATGGCGCCGTGGAACGCGCCGATCATCCTGGGCGTGCGCGCGCTGGCGGTGCCGCTGGCCTGCGGCAACACCGTGGTGCTCAAGGGCTCCGAACTGTGCCCGGCCACGCACGGCCTGATCGTCGATGCGCTGGTCGATGCCGGGCTGCCCGCCGGGGTGGTGAATTTCGTCACCAACGCCCCGGCCGACGCGCCCGCGGTGGTGGAGGCCATGATCGCCCACCCCGCGGTGCGCCGGGTGAACTTCACCGGGTCCACCCGCGTCGGACGCATCATCGCCGAGATGTGCGCGCGCCACCTCAAGCCTTCCGTGCTGGAGCTCGGCGGCAAGGCGCCGCTGCTGGTGCTGGACGACGCCGACCTGGACGCCGCCGTGAACGGCGCCGCCTTCGGCGCCTTCGCCAATTCGGGCCAGATCTGCATGTCCACCGAGCGCATCATCGTGGACGAAACGGTGGCCGACGAATTC
>JAKBNS010000160.1 GCA_021830925.1 Pseudomonadota bacterium
ATCCAGGCTGCGCATGAATTCCGCCACTCTTTGAATTGATCCGGAATCGATGTTCCCGAAGAATGCAGGCTCGGCGCGCCCCATGGCGTCGCTGGTGCATGTCCAGCCTCGTTCCATGTCCATCTCCTCCGGTCCCCTGCTCACCCGCATGCGGGTCATTCCCGTCGCCGGGCATGACAGCATGCTGCTCAACATCGGCGGAGCGCATGCGCCGCTGTTCACCCGCAACCTGGTGCTGCTGGAGGACGACGCCGGGCACCTCGGGGTCGGCGAGGCGCCCGGCGGCGAGGTGATCCGCCAGGCGCTGGAGGCCGCGGCCACGCAGGTGCTGGGGCAGCCGGTGGCGCGCATGCGCAGCCTGGTCTCGGCGGTGCGTGCCGACCACCGCGCGGCGGACTTCGAGACCTTCGGGCGCGGCGCCTGGACCTACGAGTTGCGCATCAACGCGGTGGCGGCGCTGGAGGCCGCGCTGCTCGACCTGCTGGGCCAGTGCCTGGGCGTGCCGGTGTGCGAACTGCTGGGGCCGGGGCGGCAACGCGACCACGTCACGGTGCTGGGCTACCTGTTCTACGTGGGGGATGCGCGCAGCACCGATCTGCCCTACGAGGCTCCCGCGCGCCAGGGGCACGACTGGTACCGCCTGCGCCGCGAGCCCGCGATGGACACCGCCGCGGTGCTGCGCCTGGCCGGGGCGGCGCAGGATCTGTACGGCTTCCGGGACTTCAAGCTCAAGGGCGGCGTGCTGCCGGGCATCGAGGAGGCCTCCACCGTGCTCGAGCTGGCGCGGCGCTTTCCCGCGGCGCGCGTGACCATCGATCCCAACGGCGCCTGGTCGCTGCGCGAGGCCGTCGAACTGTGCCGGCCCTTGCGCGGCGTGCTGGCCTACGCCGAGGACCCCTGCGGCGCCGAGGACGGCTACAGCGGGCGCGAGGTGATGGCCGAGTTCCGTCGCGCGACGGGCCTGCCGGTGGCCACCAACATGGTGGCCACCAACTGGCGCGAGCTGCGCCATGCGGCGATGCTCGACGCGGTGGACATCCCGCTGGCCGATCCGCATTTCTGGACCCTGTCGGGCGCCGTGCGGGTGGCCGAGCTGTGCGAGGACTGGGGCCTGACCTGGGGCTGCCACTCGAACAACCACTTCGACGTTTCGCTGGCCATGTTCACCCACGTGGGCGCCGCGGTGCCGGGGCGGCCCACCGCCATCGACACCCACTGGATCTGGCAGGAAGGGCAGGGCCTGTGCCGCGAGCCGCTGAAGATCGAGGGCGGGCGCATCGCCGTGCCGCGGCGCCCGGGCCTGGGGGTCGATCTCGACATGCAGCGCGTGGAGCAGGCCCACCGGCTGTACCTGGAACTGCCCGCGGGCGGGCGCGACGACGCCGCGGCCATGCGCCAACTTGTTCCCGGCTGGAGCTTCGATCGCAAGCGCCCCGCCATGGTTCGCTGAGATTTCCCACTCCCCTCACTCCATGAGTTCTCCGTCCGCCGCGGCCAGCCGCACCCCCGTGGTCACCGAATTCCGCGTCGTGCCGGTGGCCGGACGCGACAGCATGCTGCTCAATCTCAGCGGCGCGCACGGCCCCTGGTTCACCCGCAACGTCGTGCTGCTGCGCGACGACTCCGGTCGCACGGGACTGGGCGAAGTGCCGGGCGGCGAGGCCATACGGCGCACCCTGGAGGACGCGCGTGCCTACGTGGTGGGGCGTCCGATCGGCGAGTTCCACGCGATGCTGCAGTCCATGCGCGTGGCCTTCGCCGAGCGCGACTGCGGGGGCCGCGGAGCGCAGACCTTCGACCTGCGCGTGGCCATCCACGCCGTCACCGGGGTGGAGTCCGCCTTGCTGGACCTGCTGGGGCAGTTCCTGCAGGTGCCGGTGGCTGCGCTGCTCGGGCAGGGCCAGCAACGCGACAGCGTGGCCGTGCTGGGCTACCTGTTCTACGTCGGCGATCGCGCGCGCACCACGCTGGACTACCGCGCCGAGCCCGATGCGGACGACGACTGGCTGCGCCTGCGCAACGAGCCCGCGCTCGACCCGCGGGCGGTGGTGCGCCTGGCCGAGGCCGCGCAGGCACGCTACGGCTTCCAGGATTTCAAGCTCAAGGGGGGCGTGTTCGACGGCGCCGCCGAGATGGAGGCGGTGCTGGCCCTGCACGAACGCTTCCCCGAGGCACGCATCACGCTGGACCCCAACGGCGCCTGGTCGCTGGCGCAGGCGGTGAGCCTGTGCCGCGACAGCAGTGACGTGCTCGCCTACGCCGAGGACCCCTGCGGCGCGGAGAACGGCTTCTCGGGGCGCGAGGTGATGGCCGAGTTCCGGCGCGCCACCGGCCTGCCCACGGCCACCAACATGGTGGCCACCGACTGGCGCCAGCTGGCCCATTCCCTGCAGTTGCAGTCGGTGGACATCCCGCTGGCCGATCCCCATTTCTGGACCCTGCAGGGTTCGGTGCGCGTGGCCCAGCTCTGCGACATGTTCGGGCTCACCTGGGGTTCGCACTCGAACAACCACTTCGACATCTCGCTGGCCATGTTCACCCACGTGGCGGCCGCGGCGCCCGGGCGCGTGACCGCCATCGACACCCACTGGATCTGGCAGGACGGCCAGCGCCTGAGCCGCGAGCCCCTGCGCATCGAGGGCGGGCGCATCCGCGTGCCCGACGCGCCGGGACTCGGCGTGCGCATCGACGAGGCCGAACTGCAGCGCGCCCACGAGGCCTACCTGCGCCTGGGCGAGGGCTCGCGCGACGACGCCGCCGCCATGCAGTTCCTGGTTCCGGGCTGGCGTTTCGACCCCAAGCGCCCCAGCCTCGAGCGCTGAGCGGTGTGCCGATCGAGCCATCGCCCAGCCGGCGTCTTGTCAAGAGCGCTGTAGCCGTGCTCTTTGTACGGAAATGGACCAGGCCCTATGCAGGTCGCGAGAATATGTATAAAAATCCAGAAAATTTATGCATGTCTTGCTCCCTGTCGGATCCCATGTCAACGCTCCCGAAGTCGCTGCAAACGCTCGATCCGCGCAGATTCGAGACCCCAGAGATCCTCAAACAGCTCGTCCTTTCACATCGCCACCTGGCCGAACTCAAGGGTGTCGCCATGTCCATGCCCAATCAGGGCATCCTGATCAACACGCTCGTGTTGCAGGAGGCGAAGGACAGTTCCGAGATCGAGAACATCGTCACGACCCACGACGAACTCTTTCGGGAGATCACACATTTCGGCGCGGGCGGAGGACAGGCGGCGAAAGAGGTTTCGCGCTATGCGCAGGCCCTACGCGTCGGATTCGAGGCCGTTCGTGGCAGCGGCCTCCTGAGTCTGGGTCATATCCTGCACATTCAGGAGGTGCTTGAACGCAACCGGGCGGGGCTGCGCAGAGTGACAGGGACGGTGCTGATGGATGGATCTGGTCGTGTGGTCTACACACCGCCATCGCCGGAGCATCTGGCTGCGCTGATGGGCGATCTTGAACGCTTCATCAACGACGATGCGGCCTATTCGGCGGACCCTCTGGTCAAGATGGCTTTGATTCATCACCAGTTCGAGTCGATCCATCCCTTCTATGACGGTAACGGTCGAACCGGTCGCATCGTGAATGTGCTGTTCCTCGTGCGCCAGGGACTGCTGGACATCCCCGTCCTGTACCTCAGCCGTGCCATCGTGCGCAACAAGCGGGACTACTACCGTCTGCTGCAGGACGTGCGCGATCGTGATCTATGGGAGGACTGGGTGCTTTACATGCTGCAGGCCGTGGACCAGACAGCCAGGCAGACCATCTTTACGGTGAAGGCCATCCGAGCATTGGTGATGGACTACAAGCATCGCATCCGAAATACGTATCGCTTCTACAGCCAGGATCTGATCAACAATCTGTTCTCGCACCCCTATACCAAGATCGAATTCATTCAGCGCGAACTCGATGTCTCACGACTCACGGCTACAAGCTATCTGGATCAGCTCGTGATGGGTGGCTTCCTGCGAAAGCACAAGGTCGGTCGATCCAACTACTACGTCAATGAGCCACTCGTCCGTCTTCTCACAGGGAGCGAGTCGAGCACGAAGGGCGATTGATGGATGCCTCGGGGCCGGGCTGCGGCCCCGAGTTCCTTCAGCCGGCCCGCGCCGGCCCCGTGCCCGCGCCGCTGGCCTCGATCGCCGAGGCGATCTCCGACAGGTCCTGGGCATCCAGTTCCAGGCTCGCGGCATCCAGCCAGCCGTCGACCTGTTCTGGCGTGCGCGCGCCGACGATGGCGCCGGTCACGCCGGGCCAGGCCAGGGTCCAGGCGATGGCCACCGCGGCCACCGTGCTGTGGCGGCGCTCGGCCACCGGCCGCAGCGCGGCGGCCAGTCGCAGGTTGCGTTGCAGGCGCTCGCCGCTGAATTCCGGGCTGCGCGAGCGCCAGTCGTCGCCCGGCAGCGCGGCCGCGCGCTCGGCGCTGAAGCGCCCGCTGAGCAGTCCGGCCTGCATCGGGCTGTAGACGATCACCCCGGTCTCGTGGGCGGCGCACCAGGGCAGTTCCTTGTGCGCGACGTCGCGGCGGATGGCCGAGAAGGGCGGCTGCAGGGTGTCCACGTGTCCCAGGCGCTCGGCCGCGTCGAGTTGCGCGGCGTCGTGGTTGGACAGGCCGACCGCGCGCACCTTGCCTTCGCGCTTGAGATCGAGCAGGGTCTGCCAGTATTCCTCCAGCGGCGCGCCGTCCTTGGCCGGCCAGTGCATCTGGTACAGGTCGATGCGCTCGACACCGAGGCGGCGCAGCGATTCCTCCACCTCGGTGCGGATGCTGGCGGCGGCGCCGACCTGGCGCGCCGGTGCCTTGCGGTCCTGCGGGTCCCAGCGCAGACCGCACTTGGTGAACACGTAGGGCCTGCGCTCGGCGGGCATGCCGGCCAGTGCCTGGCGCACCACCTCCTCCGAATGCCCCAGCCCGTAGACGGCCGCGGTGTCGATCCAGTTGATGCCGCGCTCCACCGCGTGGCGGATGGCGGCGATGGAGTCGCGGTCGTCCTGCGCACCCCAGCCCACCGCCCAGTCCGGGCCACCCACGGCCCAGGAGCCGAAGCCCACGCGGGTGATGTGCATGTCGGTGCGGCCCAGGCGGCGCAGCGGAAGGGCCGTGCCGGTTCCTTGTTGCTGTTGATTCATGAAGCTTCCTTGCTGTTGCTTGATCGATGGGAACATTCTTGTGCATCGGCACGAATCGTTCCAACGGATTACAGTGATGCCGTTGATCTTGGATATCGCTGAATCAGACCCGGACCGTGGAACTCAAGCAGTTGCAGCATTTCGTGGCCGTGGCGCAGGAGCGCCACTTCACGCGGGCGGCGCAGCGCGTGCACATCGTGCAGTCGGCCCTGTCCGCCTCGGTGCGTTCGCTGGAGGACGAACTCGGTGCGCGCCTGTTCGTGCGCAGCACGCGCCAGGTGCGCCTGACCAGCGCCGGCGCCGCGCTGTACGACAAGGCGCTGGCGGTGCTGCACGCCGCGCGGGAGGCGCGCGAGGTGGTGGCCGAGGTGCAGGGCCTGCGCCGGGGCAGCCTGGCGGTGGGCTCGGTGCCCAGCCTGCCCGCCTTCCTCGACCTGCCCGCGCTGCTGGCGCGTTTTCGCGAACGCCACCCGGAGGTGGATATCCGTCTCGGCCAGGGCTCCGCGGGAGCGCTGCTGGAACAGGTGCGCGACGGCCGCCTGGACCTGGCCTTCCTGCCGCTGAGCGAGCCGCCGGGCGACCTGCAGACGAGGGTCATCGTCTGCGAGGAACTGGTGCTGGCCTGCGCGCCGGAGCACGCGCTGGCCGGGCGTGACGGGGTGCGCCTGGGCGAGCTCACCGGCGAATGCTTCGTCGACTTCGAGCCCGGCTGGGGCACGCGCAAGCTGGTCGACAAGGTGTTCGCCGCCGCGGGGGTCGAGCGGCGCATCGCCTTCGAGGTCAGCGACCTCGGTACCGTGCTCGACCTCGTGGTACGCGGGCTCGGCGTGGCGCTGGTGCCCGAGCCGGTGGCCGGCGCCCGCCTGCCCGCGCTGGGCATGGCGCGCCTGGCCGCGCCATCCATCTGCTGGGAGCTGGTGGCGGCCCACGACGCGCGGGTCGGCGCGGGCGGCGCCGCGGGCAATCCGGCGGTGGGCGCGCTGCTGGATCTGCTCGACTGAGCCGCCGCGGCGCGCTCGCTCAGGCCAGTCGACGGCGCAGCAGGCGCTGCCACTGGCCGCCGGCCAGCGCGGTGCCGGCGAGGATGATCGCGCAGCCCAGCAGCATGGTGGCCGTGATCGCCTCGTGCAGGAACAAGCGCCCCCACAGCATGCCGAACACCGGAATCAGGAAGGTCACCGAGGCGGCATAGGCAGGGCCCACCTTCACCAGCAGGCGAAAGTACAGGGTGTAGGCCACCGCGGTGCACAGCACGCCCAGGGCCAGCACGTAGGCCCAGATGACCGCGGGCACGGGGCCGGCCGGCCACAGCGCCGCGCCGGGAATCGCCAGCATCAGCGCAGCCCAGGCCTGGCTGGCGAATGCGGTCAGCAGCGGGTCCACCTGCGCCAGGTGGCGGCGCGCATAGTGCACCGCGAAGCCGTAGGACACCGGGGCGAGCAAGACGAGGCCGGCCGCCGCGAGCGAGCCCGAGGAGCCCGCATCGGCTTGCCCGGCGACCAGCACGACCACGCCGACCAGGCCGGTGAACAGCCCCAGCATCTGGGCGCGGGTGATCGCGACCCCGAAGGCCACCGCGCCCGCCAGCGCGGCCCACAGTGGCGTGGTGGCGTTGAGGATGGACTCGAAGCCCGCGCCCAGGTGCTGGGCGCCCATCGCGAACAGGGAGAAGGGCAGGGCTGAATTGCTCAGGCCCACCACGGCCAGCGCTCGCCAGTGGCGCCGCAGTTGGGCGCGCCGTCCGGCATGGCTCAGCACGGGCAGCAGCACCACTGCGGCGATGCTCACGCGCAGCGCGATCAGCGGCAGCGCGCCCAGCACGGGCGAGCAAAGACGCAGGAAGAGGAAGGAGCCGCCCCAGATGGCGGCGAGCAGCAGGAGTTCGAGCAGCGGCATGGCGGGTGGGGCGCGGGTCGGGCGCCTGGGATGGGGCCGTCACAATGTAGCCGCCGCGCGCCCGTCGGTCTGGCCGGAAACGGACCTGCGCCTGCCGGTGCGATCGTGCCGGCGCCGTGCGGGCATGAAAAAGGCCGCCCCGGCGGGGCGGCCTGTTCAGGGCTTGCCGGCCAGGTTCAGCCGAGTTCCTCGTACAGCGGCAGGGTCAGGAATTCGACGAATTCGACCGAGGTCGCCATTTTCTCGAAAATCTGCGCGGCCTTGTCGAACTGGCCCTCGGCGCCGGCGGCCTTGACCTTGGCCAGCTCCTCGGGGATCAGCGCGCGCACCATGTCGGCGCTGACCTTGCGGCCGTCGTCGAGCACGCCCTTGGGGCTGTGGATCCATTGCCAGACCTGGCTGCGCGAGATCTCGGCCGTGGCCGCGTCCTCCATCAGGTTGTGGATGGGAACCGCGCCGCTGCCGGACAGCCAGGCACCCAGGTAATGGATGCCCACGTTGACGTTGTTGCGCAGGCCGGCCTCGGTGATCGGAGACTCCGGACGGAAGTCCAGCAGGTCGCCGGCACTGACCTTCACGTCCTCGCGGGTCTTGGAGAACTGGTTCGGCTTGTCGCCGAGCACGGCGACGAATTCCTCCATCGCCGGGCCCACCAGCCCCGGGTGCGCCACCCAGCCGCCGTCGTAGCCGTCGGTGGCGTCGCGGCGCTTGTCGGCGCGGATGCCTTCCATCGCCTTGGCGTTCTTCTCCGGATCGTTCTTGATGGGAATCAGCGCGCTCATGCCGCCGATGGCCGGCGCACCGCGGTGGTGGCAGGTCTTGAGCAGCAGCAGCGCGTAGGCGCGCATGAAGGGCGCGGTCATCGTGATCAGCGCGCGGTCGGCGAGGCAGAAGTCGCGGTCGCTCTTGAACTTCTTGATGGCGCTGAAGATGTAATCCCAGCGCCCGGCGTTCAGCCCGGCGCTGTGCTCGCGCAGTTCGTACAGGATCTCGTCCATCTCGAAGGCCGCGGTGATGGTCTCCACCAGCACGGTGGCCTTGATGGTGCCGCGCGGCAGGCCCAGCTCGTCCTGCGCGGCCACGAACACGTCGTTCCACAGGCGCGCCTCGAGGTGGCTCTCCAGCTTGGGCAGGTAGAAGTACGGACCGGCGCCGCGCGCCAGTTGCTCGCGCGCGTTGTGGAACAGGAACAGGCCGAAGTCGAACAGGCCGCCGCTGACGCGCTGGCCGTCGATCGTCACGTGCTTCTCGTCCAGGTGCCATCCGCGCGGGCGCACCTGCAGCACGGCGATCTTGTCGGCCAGGCGGTAGGTCTTGCCGTTCTGCTCCAGTTCGATGGCGCGGCGCACGGCCTGCGACAGGTTGAGCTGGCCGCGGATCTGGTTGTCCCAGTTGGGCGTGTTGGCGTCCTCGAAGTCCGCCATGTAGCTGTCGGCGCCGGAGTTGAACGCGTTGA
This sequence comes from Pseudomonadota bacterium, assembly GCA_021830925.1. Classification (GTDB taxonomy): domain Bacteria; phylum Pseudomonadota; class Gammaproteobacteria; order Burkholderiales; family Burkholderiaceae_C; genus Thiomonas_A. The sequence continues at coordinate 8,491 of JAKBNS010000160.1, forward strand.
TGATCATCTTGCGGTCCACCGGGCCGGTGATTTCCACGCGACGGGTCTGCAGCGCCGGCGGCACCGGCGCGATGCGCCAGTCGCCTTCGCGCACCGAGCGGGTCTCGGCGAGGAACTCGGGGCGCTCGCCGGCGTCCAGGCGCTTGGCGCGCTCCACGCGCGCGGCCAGCAGTTGCTGGCGCCGCGCTTCGAACTGCCGATGGAGCTTGGCGACGAAGCCCAGCGCCTCGGCGCTGAGCACGGAATCGAATTCGGGGTTGTGCGGCGCCGTGATGGTCACGCCCGCCGGCAGGTGAGGGTGCTGCATGCGAATCTCCAGGGTTTCGAGCTTTTCCAGCCAGTTCATGATCGATAGGGACAGATCGTGTCCCCAGGGGCGCCGGCGTGGCGCCACCGTGCCGGCTCGGCGGTAGCCTCGGCACGAAAGGTTCCAATCTTCTATTAGACACCAGAGCAGACCCGGCGCCATGACGCCGCGGATCCGATGCTGCGTTGCGTCAACCGAGGCGATCGCGCAGTGCGCGCCAGCCCTGCGCGGCCAGGTACAGCAGGAAGCTCAATGCGGCGATCCAGGTGCTGGCGGGCCAGCCGATGGCGTAGGAGGCGCCCAGTCCGGCGCAGGCCAGTCCCACGCCCAGCAGCATGGACAGCAGCACCCCGGGCCCCAGGCGCCGGGTCAGCGCCTGCGCGGCCGCGGGCGGCCCGACCAGGAAGGCGAAGATCAGCAGCGCGCCGATCACCGGCACCGCCACCGCCACGGTGGCCGCCAGCAGCAGCGCGAACAACAGGTCGAGCAGGTTCACCGGCACGCCGCGGGTGCGCGCCATGTCGGGATTCAGGCTGGCCAGGCACAGCGGGCGATAGATCAGCGCCAGCCCGAGCACGGCGCCGGCGGCGACCAGCAGCGACAGCCGGGCCTGCGCGGCGCTGATGCCCACGATGCTGCCGAAGAGCATGCTCATGGCCGACTGGGCGTTGCGCGTGTACAGGCTGAGGAACAGGATGCCCAGGCCCAGCGCGAACATCAGCACCATGCCGATGCCCACGTCGCGCTGGCGCAGGCGGCGCCCGGCCAGCGCCAGCGCGACGCCGGCCGCCAGCGTGAAGGCGAACAGCCCCAGGTAGGCGCTCAGGCCCAGCACGATGGCGCCGGCGGCGCCGGCGAAGCCGATGTGCGACAGCGCGTGGGCGGCGAAGGTCTGGCGCCGCAGCGTGACGAAATACCCGACGCCGGCTGCGGCCGCGCCGATGCTGCCGGCCGCCAGCAGCGCCTGGCGCATGAAGGCGTACTCGAGGCCCAGGATCATCGCGACCCCCGCGCCGCGTGGGAAGCGGGAGCATGGTCGTCGCCGTGCGCGTGTTCGTGCGCGTGGCCCTGCGCATGCGGCGCGCTCGCGTCGCCGTGCTCGCAATGTCCGCCCTGTTCGGCCATGAAGCCGCGCGCGGGGTGGATGAACAGGTAGCCGTCGTGCCGAGCCACCTGCATCGGCAGGCCGTACAGCGCGCTCAGCGCGCCGGGCTCGATGACCTCGTCCACGCGCCCCTGGCGTCCGCGTCCGCCGGCCAGGTACAGCACGCTGTCCATCACGCCCAGCAGGGGGTTGATGTCGTGGGCGCTCAACAGCACGGTCAGTCCGTGGCGCTGGCGCAGGCCGCGCACCAGCTCGAGCACGCCGAGCTGGGCGCGCGGGTCCAGGTTGGCCAGCGGTTCGTCGAGCAGCAGCATGCGCACCGGGTTGACCAGCGCCTGCGCGATGCACACGCGCTGACGCTCGCCGCCGGACAGCGTGTCCATGCCGCGCAGCTCCAGATGCCCGGCGTCCGCCGCGTGCAGGGCCTCGCGCACCGCGGCGCGGCGCCGCGCACCCGCGCTCGGCGACAGGCTCATGCCCCAGCGCTCGCCTTGCCAGGCGCTGGCCACGAAGTCGCAGGCTCGCAGGCGCGAGTAGGCACCGTCGGGCACCGTCTGCGCGACATAGCCGATGGCTCGCCGCGCCTGCGAGGGTGGGCCGCCGAACACCCGCAGTTCGCCCTCGCGCACAGGCAGCAGTCCGGCCAGCGCCTGCAGCAGCGTGGTCTTGCCGGCGCCGTTGCTGCCGAACAGCCCCACCACCTGGCCTTGCGGGATGCGCAGGTCCAGTTCTCCCACCACGTCGCGCGCGCCGCGCGCCAGGCGCAGACCCCGAGCAAGCACCGCGATGGCGGGGTCGGCATCGGTGTCGGGGCGAGGCGCGGGGGACATGGCGGAAGGGGCTCGTGGGGGCGCGGTGCGTGAAGCGCCGATCCTAATGCAAGTCGATTGCATAAAGGGCCGCGGCGGGACGCGGTCGAGGCTTTGCGACAATACCCACATGAGCACGATCGCCAACGACACCTTCCTGCGGGCGCTGCTGCGCCAGCCGACCGAATTCACCCCTGTGTGGCTGATGCGCCAGGCCGGGCGCTACCTGCCGGAATACAACGCGACGCGCGCGCGGGCCGGCAGCTTCCTGGGGCTGGCCACCAGCCCGGATCTGGCCACCGAGGTCACGCTGCAGCCGCTGGAACGCTGGGACCTGGACGCGGCCATCCTGTTCTCCGACATCCTCACCGTGCCGGACGCCATGGGCCTGGGGCTGCGCTTCGCAGCCGGCGAAGGCCCGCGCTTCGAACACGCGCTGCGCACCGAGGCGCAGATCCGCGCGCTGCAGGTACCGGACCTGGAACGCCTGCGCTACGTATTCGATGCCGTCGCGCAGATCCGCCGGGCGCTCACCCGCGACGGCGTGCAGCGCGTGCCGCTGATCGGCTTCGCCGGCAGCCCGTGGACCCTGGCCTGCTACATGGTCGAGGGCCAGGGCAGCGACGACTGGCGCCAGACCAAGACCCTGATGTACTCGCGGCCCGACCTGATGCACCACATCCTGCGGGTCAATGCGCAGGCGGTGGCGGCCTACCTGAACGCGCAGATCGAGGCCGGCGCGCAGGCGGTGATGGTGTTCGACTCCTGGGGCGGGGCGCTGGCCGACGGAGCCTTCCAGGAGTTCTCGCTGCAATACAGCCGGCAGGTGCTGCAGGCCCTGCGCCGCGAGCACGACGGGCGGCGCGTGCCCGCGATCCTGTTCACCAAGGGCGGCGGGCCCTGGCTGGAGCAGATGAGCGAGTCCGGCGCGGATGCGCTGGGGGTGGACTGGACCGTCAACCTGGCCCGTGCTCGCGCGCTGGTGGGCCGGCGCGTGGCGCTGCAGGGCAATCTGGACCCGACGGTGCTGTTCGCGCCGCCCGAGCACATCGAGCGCGAAGTACGCGCGGTGCTCGACAGCTTCGGCCCGATCGCCCCCGGCGACGCGGCCGGCCACGTGTTCAACCTGGGGCACGGGATTTCGCAATTCACGCCGGCCGAGCACGTCGGGACCCTGGTGCGGACCGTGCACGAGCACAGTCGCGCCCTGCACCAGGGCGGGGCGTGATTCGATGCGCGTCGGGGTGCGCGGCGGCCCAAATTGGCGCTGTTGTCAAGCCCGAGACGGAGATTTATACACACCGTGCCTGTTTTTAGGACATAGCGCATGCTTCCCAGACCTTACATCAGGATGGGTTATTTAACCTATTGAATTTGAAGAGATTTCTGTGTTTTGCTGCGGGGCGTCATAGGCGGCGCCTGCAGTTATCCACAGATCTCGACATGAGCGGGGCCGGCTCTATGCACAAAGTTATCCACAGATCCGGGATTCCCCTGATCGCCCCGGGGGCAGCATGTGCGGAGGCCTCGTACGAGGCGAGCCGGCACTCACATCCGAGCATCCCCGCAGGCCGCGGCTCGTGGTAAACCCGCAGATCCCCGAGTTGATTCCGAGCGATCCGGCGCGGGCCCCCGCGTGGCGTCTGAGCGTGGCGGTGGATGCCCCGATCTGGGGCGCCCTGGACTACGCTGGGGAGCGCCAACTGGCACCGGGCACCGTGGTGCGCGTGCCGCTGGGGCGCCAGTTGGTCTGCGGCGTCGTGCTCGATGCGCAGCCGCTGGCGCCCGGCGCCTCCGAAGCGCTCAAGCCGGTGCGCGAGGCCTGCGACGCGCTGGATCCGCTGGGGGCCGACTGGCTCGAACTATTGCGCTTCGCGGCCGACTACTACCAGCGCCCGCTCGGCGAACTGATGGCGGCGGCGCTGCCGGGCTGGCTGCGGGATCAGGGTGCGCAGGCCGTGCAGCGCCGGCTGCAGGCGGTGCGCCGGGCGGCCGTGCGCTATCGCCTCAGCGAGGCCGGGCTCGAGCACTTGCCGGGCAGCCTGGGCGTGCGCAGCACGGCGCTGTGGCGCGTGGCCGAGGCCCTCGGGCTGCCCGCGCCGCAGCAGGCCCGCCGCACACGGGAGGAAGCCGCGACCCAGGCCGCCACGCCGGGCCAGGGCGACGGGGCGCTGCCGCCGGCCGCCCCGACCGGCGCCGAAGTTGCGCACGCACTCCCCACGCTGGACGAGGCCGGCGCGCGGCGCCTGCATCCGCGCGGGCCGGCGCTGCTGCGGGATTGGGCGGCGCGGGGCTGGCTGTGCGAGGCGGCGCCCGAGGCGCAGCTTGCGCCGGTACCAGCGGCGCTCAGCCTGCACCCCGAGCAGGAGCAGGCGCTGCGGGTGCTGGCCGAGCAGCGGGGCTACGGCGCGCAGTTGTTGTTCGGCGTGACCGGCAGCGGCAAGACGGAGGTCTACCTGCGGGCGGTGCAGCGCGTGCTGGAGCGCGATGCGCGGGCGCAGGTGCTGGTGCTCACCCCCGAGATCAACCTCACGCCCCAGTTGCTGAGGCGCTTCGCCGAGCGCTTCCCCGGCGAGCGCCTGGCCCTGCTGCACAGCGGACTGGCGGAGGCCCAGCGCTTCGACCATTGGGCCGCGGCCCACGCCGGGCAGGCGCGCATCGTGCTGGGCACCCGCCTGGCGGTGCTGGCCAGCCTGCCCGGACTGGCCCTGGTGGTGGTGGACGAGGAGCACGATCCTTCCTACAAGCAGCAGGAGGGCGCGCGTTATTCCGCGCGCGACCTCGCGGTGTGGCGCGCGCGCCAGCGCGCCATACCGGTGCTGCTGGGCTCGGCCACGCCGTCGCTGGAGTCCTGGCACGCCGCCGAGCAGGGGCGCTACGGCCTGCTGAGCATGCGCCAGCGCGCCAGCGGCGTGCTGCCCCGCGTGCGCCTGCTGCCCAGTCACCACGATCCCCTGCTGCGCGCCGGAGGGCCGATCGGCCAGATCCTGTTCGATGGCGTCACCCAGCGCCTGCAGCGCGGCGAGCAGAGCCTGCTGTTCCTCAATCGCCGCGGCTACGCGCCGGTGTTGTGCTGCCCCGACTGCGGCTGGAAATCCGATTGCCCGCACTGCGACGCCCATCTGGTCTACCACCGCAACGATCGCAGCCTGCGCTGTCATCACTGCGGGCATCGCGAAGCCGTGCCGCGCGCCTGCCCGGACTGCGGCGGCCTGGACTTGCAACCCCTGGGGCGCGGCACACAGCGCGTGCAGGAGGCACTGGCGGAACTGTTCCCGCAGGCGCGCATCGCGCGCATCGATGCCGACACCGCCTCGCGCAAGGGACAGGCGGAGGCCGGCTTCGCCCAGGTGCACGCCGGCGAGGTGGACATCCTGGTGGGCACCCAGATGGTCACCAAGGGGCACGATTTCCAGCGCGTCAGCCTGGTGGCGGCGCTCAACCCGGACGCCGGACTGTTCAGCCACGATCCGCGCGCGCCCGAGCGGATGTTCGCGCAACTCGTGCAGGCGGCCGGGCGCGCCGGCCGCGCCGGCGGCTCCACGCTGGAGCCCGAGATGCTGGTGCAGACCGCCTACCCCGAGCATCCGCTGTACCAGGCCTTGCAGCGCAACGACTACGCCGGCTTCGCCGAGCGCGAACTGCTGGAACGCAAGCGCGCGGGGATGCCGCCCTTCAGCTTCCAGGCCCTGCTGCGTGTCGAGCACGCGCGCGAACAGCGGGTGCTCGAGTTCGCCGAGCGGGCCGCCGAGCTGGCGACCGCCCTGGCTCCCGAGGGGACGCCCACCGTGTACCCGCCGGTTCCCGCGAGCCTGGCCCGGCTGGCGGGGGTGCATCGCCTGCAGTTGCTGGTGGAGGCGCCGCGCCGCGCGCTCCTGCACGCCTTCCTGGCGCAATGGCGCCATGCCTTGCAGGAACTGCGCGGCGGCGTGCGCTGGGCGATCGACGTCGACCCCACCGAGTTCTGATCCGAGTAGCCTGCAGGCTGCGAGGTGGGGCGGGCCGGGCGCAGCCCGGCCCCGGGGGCAGTCCATCAATGCGGGAGCGCGGCCCCCTGCGGCGCCGCCGACGCGGCCGGCGCCTGCGCCGCCACGCGCCACTGCTGCAGCAGGACTTCCCACTGCGGCAGCCACTGCTCCATGCTGCGCTGCTTCACCGGGCCGTAGCCGGCGATGCGCGACGGCAGTTCGGCCACCTTCACGGCCAGATCGAGGTTGTCCGCGCGCAGTTGGCTCAGCATCTGCTCGACGGTGTCGCGGTAGCGCTGGACCAGCGCGCGCTCGGCACGCCGCTCCTCGCTGCGTCCGAAGGGGTCGAGCGCGGTGCCGCGCAGCACCTTGCCGTGGCGCAGCAGGCGCAGCGCCGTGCCCATCCAGGGGCCGAACTCCATCTTGCGCGGGCGTCCGTCGGGGCCGGGGCGACTGAACAGCGGCGGCGCCATGTGGTAGCGCAGCTTGAAGTCGCCGTCGAACTGCTCGCGCAGCGAGGCGGCGAAGCCCGGATCGCTGTGCAGGCGTGCCACCTCGTACTCGTCCTTGTAGGCCATCAGCTTGAACAGCGTGCGCGCCACCGCCTCGCTCAGGCGCTTGCCGCCCAGCGTCGATTCGGCCTGGGCCACGCGTGCCACCAGTTGCTGGTAGTCGGCGGCGTAGGCGGCGTTCTGATAGCCGGTCAGGAACTCGCTGCGCGTGCGCACCAGTTCGTCCAGGCCGGGGCGGCGCGCGAAGGCGATGACCTGCTCGGTGGCGCCCAGCGCGGCCAGTTGCTGCGGATGCGCCGCGGCCTGGCGCCCCCACTCGAAGGCGGCCAGGTTCTGCGCCACCGCGACCTCGTTGAGTTCGATGGCCCGTTGCAGGGACTCGCGGCGCAGCGGGATCCAGCCCTTCTGCCAGGCGAAGCCCAGCATCATCGGGTTGGCGAAGATGCTGTCGCCCAGCACGCGGCGGGCCAGCGCGTCGGCGTCGAAGCCGGCGATCTGCTGCGCCCCCACCGCCTGTTCCAGCGCCTGGTGGCAGGCCGCCGCCGGGAACTGCCACTGCGGCTGGTGCACCAGCGCCGCCGTCGGCGCGCCGTGGGTGTTGAGCGCGACGAAGGTGCGATCCTTGCGCACCCGTGCCAGGGTCTCGCGGTCGGCCGCCACGATGGGGTCGCAGCCCAGCACCAGTTCGGCCTCGGCCATCGCGATGCGCGTGGTGTGGATCTGCGCCGGATCGTCGGCGATGAGCACGTGGCTCCAGGTCGCGCCGCCCTTTTGCGCCAGGCCCGCGGCGTCCTGCGTGACGATGCCCTTGCCCTCGATGTGCGCGGCCACGCCCAGCAACTGACCGATGGTGATCACCCCGGTGCCGCCGATGCCGGCCACCAGGATGCCGTAGTTGCCGCCGCCGGCGCGGTCGGCCTTCACCGGATCCGGCACCCGCGGCTCGTCCAGCGCGGGCAGCGCCTCCAGGCTGGGCGCGGCGGCCGCGGCGGCCTTGCGGGGCTTGGCCCCCTCGAGCGACACGAAACTCGGGCAGAAGCCCTTCAGGCAGGAGAAGTCCTTGTTGCAGCTGCTCTGGTTGATGGTTCGCTTGCGTCCGAATTCGGTTTCCAGCGGTTCCACCGACAGGCAGTTGCTCTGCTCGGAGCAATCCCCGCAGCCCTCGCACACCAGCGGGTTGATGGCGACGCGGCGGTCGGGCTCGGCCATCGTGCCGCGCTTGCGACGCCGGCGCTTCTCGGTGGCGCAGGTCTGGTCGAAGATCAGCACGGTGGTGCCGGCCACCTCGCGCAGCCGGCGCTGCACGGTATCGAGTTCGTCGCGGTGGTGCACGGTCACGCCGGGCGCCAGGTCGCGCACCTCGCGGTACTTGTCGGGCTCGTCGCTGAGCACGACGATCTCGCGCACCCCTTCGGCGTGCAGCTCGCGGCTGATCTGCCCGACGCTGAGCTGGCCCTCCACGGGCTGGCCGCCGGTCATCGCCACGGCGCCGTTGTAGAGGATCTTGTAGGTGATGTTCGCGCCGCTGGCGATGGCCTGGCGGATGGCCAGCAGGCCGGAGTGGTAGTAGGTGCCGTCGCCCAGGTTGGCGAACACATGCTTGTCGGTGGTGAAGGGCGCCTGGCCCACCCAGGCCGCGCCCTCGCCGCCCATCTGGCTGAAGGTTGAGGTGGAGCGGTCCATCCACACCACCATGTAGTGGCAGCCGATGCCGGCCATCGCGCGCGAGCCTTCCGGCACGCGGGTGCTGGTGTTGTGCGGGCAGCCCGAGCAGAACCACGGCGGGCGCTTCTCGCTGGGCGGCGCCTCGGCCAGCGCGCGCTCCTTGGCCTCGATCAGCGCCACGCGCTCGCGCACGCGGCGCTGCAGGTCCTGCGGCGCGCGGGCCAGCAGGCCCAGGCGTTCCAGGCGCGACGCGATGGCGCGCGCGATCACCGCCGGGTTCAGGTCGGCCTTGGCCGGCAGCAGCCAGTTGTCGCCCGGGTTGGCCTGGCTCCACTCGCCGCCGCTGCGGTCGCCCGGGGTCTCGTTGAACTTGCCGATCACGTTGGGGCGAACGTCTTCGCGCCAGTTGTACAGCTCTTCCTTGAGCTGATATTCGATGATCTGGCGCTTTTCTTCGATGACCAGAATTTCCTGGAGTCCGGTGGCGAATTCGCGCGTGATGTGCGCCTCCAGGGGCCATACCACCGCCACCTTGTGCACGCGCAGGCCCAGTTGCGCACAGGCCTGCTCGTCCAGCCCGAGATCGGCCAGCGCCTGGCGGGTGTCGTTGTAGGCCTTGCCCGAGGCCATCAGGCCCAGGCGGGCGTCGGGGCTGTCGATCACCGTGTGGTTCAGGCGGTTCGCGCGCACGTAGGCCAGCGCCGCGTACCACTTCACGTCCATCAGGCGCGCTTCCTGGCTCAGCGCATCGTCGGGCCAGCGAATGTGCACCCCCGCCTCGGGCATCGGGAAGTCCTCGGGCATCAGGATGCGCACGCGCTCGGGCGACACGTCCACCGAGGCCGACGATTCCACCACCTCCTGGATGGTCTTCATGCCGGCCCACAGGCCGCTGTAGCGGCTCATCGCCAGCGCGTGCAGCCCCAGGTCCAGGATGTCCTGCACGTTGCTGGGAAAGAACACCGGGAAGCCCACGGCCTTGAACACGTGGTCGCTCTGGTGCGCCGCGGTGGAACTCTTGGCCACGTGGTCGTCGCCGGCCACCGCGATGACCCCGCCGTGGCGCGCGGTGCCCGCCATGTTGGCATGCTTGAACACGTCGCCGCAGCGGTCCACGCCGGGGCCCTTGCCGTACCAGATGCCGAACACGCCGTCGAAACGTTTGCTCTGCGGGTACAGGTCGAGCTGCTGGCTGCCCCACAGCGCGGTGGCGGCGAGTTCCTCGTTGACCCCCGGCTGGAACACGATGTCGTTCTCGGCCAGCAGCTTGCGCGCCTTCCACAAGGCCTGGTCGTAGCCCCCGAGCGGGGAGCCGCGGTAGCCGCTGATGAAACCGGCGGTGTGCAGTCCCGCCAGCTGGTCGCGCTTGCGCTGCAGCAGGGGCAGGCGCACCAGCGCGTGGATGCCGCTCATGAAGGCGCGGCCGGATTCCAGGGTGTACTTGTCGTCGAGACGGATCGTCTCCAGGGCCCGACGGACGGCTTCGGGCAGCGCTGCGTTCATGGCGCCTATCTCCTCAGTGTGCGACTCGATGCGCAACGGCCGTCCCCCGCCACGGTGGTGGCAGGTGGTTCGCGACTGGCTCGGCAGGGTGGCGCCGCGCCCGCCACGGGGCGGGCTTCGTGGGCCCGCCCTGCGGTCGTCTCTCAGCGGGCCATCGTAGTCGGGCGCCCGGCGCTTGCCAACAGGAGGGATACCGATGCGCGCCGCGGGGGCGCAGGCTCAGGCGTTCAGCGCTGCTCCAGGCACAGCACGGCGCTGCCGGGGCTGCGCAGGTTGGTGATGGTGGCCTGGCGGCCCTTGAACCACACCTGCACCTCGCCGTTGGCGTACCGCGCGCCGTCGGCGGCCACCGTCTGCTCGAGCTGCAGCACGCCCAGCGCGGTGCTCATGGTCACGCTGACGTCGCCGAAACTGGCCAGGAAGGAGGTGCCGTCGTTGCACACGTAGCGCACGGCCCCGGGCGGCAGCGTCGCGGGCTGCGACGCCGATGCGGCCGGCGCGGATGCGGGTGTCGAGGGCGCCGAGGCAGCGCCAGGCGCCGCGGGTGCGGCCGCGGCCGATGCCGTGGAGGCTGCCGGCGCGGGCGCCGAAGCGCCGGGCTGCGCCGGCAGGCTCGCCGCGCTGGCCGGGGCCAGCGGCTGCACCTCGACGCCCGGCGTGGGCTGCAGGCCCTGGGCCTGCGCCGCAGGCTGCGCGGGTACGCTGGCGACGGGTGCCGGCGTGGACGCCGGAGCCGCGGCCGGATGCAGCACCACCACGGGCGCGGGCCCGTTGAGCGAAACGGTCTCGCAACCGCCCAGCAGGCCCAGCGCGGCCGTCGCGGCCAGCGCGAGCGCGCCGCGCGGAACGAGCGAATGCGGGACGGCCCGGCGTTTACTCGTGAGGTACGTCGAGGCAGGCATCGAGGCGGACTCCTTGGCTGCGGATGGCATGCATTACACCAGATCGATCATGGGCCTGTTCACGGCCCGTCAAGGCGTGGCGCCGCCGCGGTCCGGCTGCGCGCGCGGCAGCAGGATCCACATGCGGCCCGGCGATTGCATGCGCCCGGCCGCGTCGCCGGCCGCCTCGCCGGTGCCGAAGAACAGGTCGGCGCGCAGCGGGCCGCGGATGGCGCCTCCCACGTCCTGCGCGAACACCAGGCGTTGCAGCGGCCGGCCCGCGACCCGCGTGGAAAGCCACAGGGGCATGCCCAGCGCCAGCAGTTTCTTGTCCACCGCGACGCTGCGCAGCGCGGTCAGCGGCACGCCCAACGCACCCAGAGGCCCCCGCTCGGGCTGCTGCAACGGTGCGGCGCGAAAGAACACCACGCGCGGGTTGGCGTCCAGCATCTGCTGCACGCGCTCCGGATGCAACTGCGCCCAGGCGCGGATGGTCTGCATGGTGACCGTGCCGCGCAGGTCACCCTGGTCGAGCAGCCAGCGGCCCACCGACTTGTAGGGCCAGCCGTTGTCGCCGGCGTAGCTCAGGCGCAGCATGGACCCGTCGGGCAGGCGCAGCAGCCCGGAGCCCTGCACCTGCAGGAACAGCGCGTCCACCGGGCTGCTCAGCCAGGCCACCACGTTGCGCGCCAGTTGCTGGCGCGCCTGCGCGTCGGTCTCGATCTGGGCGCGGCTCCAGAACGGCTCCACGCGCACCTGGCCGTCGCCGGTGTCCACGGTGCGGCCCCGGCGCACCTCGCCGCCTGCGCTGGCGGGCAGGTCCACGAGGTCGTCGGGCAGGCCCCACAGAGGCACCACGTAGGGCCAGCCGCGGGTGATGGACCCGGCGAACACCGGCTCGTAGTAGCCGGTGACCAGGCCGTCGTCGCCCCCGGCGGGCGTCAGCAGTTGCCAAGGCTGGAACCACTGTTCGAAGAAGGCGCGTTGCGCCGCCACGTCGGCATCGCCGATCGCCGCGGAGGCGGCGCAGGCGCTCGCCAGCAGCGCCACGCGGGCGCCGCAGTCGCGGCGCCAGGCGCTCCACAGGTTCTGGAAGTTGTCCGCGCTCCAGCCCGGCAATTGCGCGAAGCTGGTCGCGCGCATGGGCAGCGAAGTCGCCGTGGCCGCCGGCGCGGCCGGGGGCGGCGCAGCGGGTGCCGGCGACGAAGCCGCCGAGGGGGGCGAAGGGGACGAAGGGGACGAGGCTGCACCCGGCGCTGCCGCGGGCGTGCCCGGCAGCGGCGTCGTCGCGCAGGAGCCCAGCAGCACGCAGGCGCCCAGCACGCAGGCCTGCAGCGCGCCCAGCCAGGCCAGGCGTCGCCACGAGCTGACACCGGGAGGCAGCGCAGGCCAGGTCATGCGCCGCGGTCGCATCAGTGCAGGGTCACGCCCGGCGGGATCAGCGCGAATTCGGGGATGGGCGCGTCGAACTGCGATCCGTCCTCGGCCACGCACAGGTAGCTGCCGCGCATGCTTCCGCCGGGTGTGCGCAGGCGCGTCCAGCTGGTGTATTCGAACACCTCGCCGGGGCGCAGCAGGGGTTGCTGTCCCACCACGCCGAGTCCGCGCACCTCCTCGGTGCGCCCCGTCTCGTCGGTGATCACCCAGTGCCGGGCGATCAGCTGCGCCGCGCGGCTTCCGCTGTTGCGGATGCGCACGGTATAGCTGTAGGCCCAGACGCCCTGGTGGACATCCGACTCGTCGGGCAGGAACGCGGGTTCCACCGACACCGAGAATTGATACGCATCCATGGTGGCGACGATTGTAGACACGGCGCGCTCCCGGGGAAGGGGCCCCCTTCTAGAATGATGCCACCATGACGACCTACCGCATCGCTCCCAGCATTCTGTCGGCCGATTTCGCCCGCCTGGGCGACGAGGTCCGCAGCGTCATCGACGCCGGCGCCGATTTCATCCACTTCGACGTGATGGACAACCATTACGTGCCCAACCTGACTGTGGGCCCGCTGGTCGCGCAGGCCATCAAGCCCTACTGCAAACGCGCCGACGGCAGTCCGGTCCCGCTGGACGTGCACCTCATGGTCGAGCCGGTCGACGCGCTGGCGCAGATGTTCGCCAAGGCGGGCGCCGACATCGTCAGCTTCCACCCCGAGGCCAGCCGCCACGTCGATCGCACGCTGCAGCTGATCCGCGACTCGGGCTGCCGTGCCGGCCTGGTGTTCAACCCCGCCACCAGCCTGGACGTGCTCGACCACGTGATGGACAAGGTCGACCTGGTGCTGATCATGAGCGTCAACCCCGGCTTCGGTGGGCAGAGTTTCATTCCCGAGGCGCTGCGCAAGACCGCGATGGCGCGTCAGCGCCTGGATGCCTACCGCGCGCACAGCGGGCGCGAGGTGCTGCTGGAGGTGGACGGCGGCATCAAGGCCGACAACATCGCCGCGGTGGCCGCTGCCGGAGCCGACACCTTCGTCGCGGGCAGCGCGATCTTCGGGCAGAAGGACTACCGTGCGGTCATCGACGCGATGCGCGGCGAACTGGCCAGGGTGGCGTGAGCGCGCCCTTGCCTAACCCGGCCGGCCAGGTCGCGGTGGCCGGCGTGCCGGTGGGCGCGGCCATCGTCGACCTCGACGGCACGATGGTCGACACCCTGGGCGACTTCCTGGTGGCGCTGCGGGGCATGCTGGGCGAGCTCGGACTCGGCGGGGTCACCCCCGAGCAGGTCGCGCAGCGCGTGGGCAAGGGTTCGGAACACCTTGTCGCGCAGGTGCTGCGCCTGCACCTGCCTGCGCAGCAGGCCGATGCACTGCAGGCGCGGGCGCTCGGCGTGTACCAGCAGCACTACACGCTGGCCAACGGCCGTCACTCCGAGCTGTTTCCGGGCGTGATCGAGGGGCTGCGGCGCCTGCGCGACGCGGGCCTGGCGCTGGCCTGCGTGACCAACAAGCCCGGTGCGCACGCGCGCGAGCTGCTCGAGCGCAAGGGCCTGCTCGAATTCTTCCCCGTGGTCGCCGGCGGCGACGCCTTCGAGCGCAAGAAGCCCGATCCGCTGCCCCTGCTGCGCACCTGCGAGCGCCTCGGGCAGGCGCCGTCGCGCACCCTGATGGTGGGCGATTCGCAGAACGACGCGGCCGCCGCCCACGCCGCCGGTTGCCCCACGGCGCTGGCCACCTACGGCTACAACCACGGCGAGCCCATCCGCGCCACGCCGGCGCTGGTGTATTTCGACCGCCTGGACCAGCTGCCCCTGCAGCCGGTCTGAGTCCGGTCTCAGCTGGCGTCGTCGAAGCGGCCCAGCAGGGCCTTTTTCAGGCGCGTCTCGGCCGGGCGCGGGCCCAGCCACACGCGCAGCAGGTTGTCGAAGAAGTTGGCGTCGGCGTAGGGCGCTCCCTCGGTCTGGCCGTTGATGCTGATGCGCATGCCCTGGCCGGGCACGTCGGTGAGTTCGACCACGTCGCCTTCGTGCAATTCGTGGCGGTCGGCGAATAGCCCGCCCATGCGTGCCAGCCCCGTGATCATGGTGGCGAAGTCGGCCGCGGGCACGTTGTGCTTGATGTCCTCGGTGAGCTTGTCTCCCAGTTCCTTGCCGCTGACGTCGCGCAGCATCACCAGGCGCAGCAGCTTGGGACCGTTCATGCCCAGCGCCTCGTTCGCGCTGTGCGTGGGCCGCGGCAGGTAGAGCTCGGCGACGTAGACCTTGAAGATCAGGAAGTAGCGCGTGCCGGCTCCGTTGAGCACCAGACGGGTGGAGCCGACCTGGGCGCTGCGCGGCACGCTCACGCCGTGCAGCAGCAGCGGCTTGGCCTGGGCGGGCGCGGACGCGGACGCGACGGGCGCGGCCGAAGCGCCGGGGGGCTGCGCGGCGCCGGCGGCCGGCGCCAGCCACAAGGGCAGGGACAACATCAAGGGCAGGGACAACAGCAAGGGCAGCGGCGCGCGGCGCGGCAGGCTGGACGGGCTGGGCAGACGCATCGGGGCTCCTCGGGCAGAGAAAAGCGAACGACCGTTCGCATGGGGCCGCAGTGTGCCTGCATCGCGGCGCCTTGGCAATCGAGCCGAGCACAGGTACGCCTGCGCTTGGGGATTTGCTAAAGTTCGCGCAGCTTGGGTATTGTCCGTTTCCCGCAGGCCATTTTCTTCCCCTCGTCGATGTTCGTCTCTCGCAAGCACGCCTTTGGTTCGGTGGACCGGGGAGCCTGGCCCTGGCGCCGCTGCTGCTTGCGCCGCTGCGCGGCGTGACCGGCGGCGCGTCGCGCCGCCACCGAGACCACCCGCCCGCCGCGGGCGGGCCCTGACGATCCGGCGGCCCCGCGGCCGCCAACGAGCAAACCCATGACCGAAACCGAATTCCAGGCCCTGGCCGACGCCGGCTACAACCGCATCGCGATGGTCTCGCAGGCCTTCGCCGACCTCGAGACCCCGCTGTCGCTGTACCTCAAGCTCACCGACGGCGGTGCCGCGCGCAATACCTTCCTGCTCGAATCCGTGGTCGGCGGCGAGCGCTTCGGGCGCTACTCCTTCATCGGCCTGGCCGCCGCCACCGAACTGCGGGTCAAGGGCGGCGTCAGCCGCGTGCTGCGCGACGGCGTCGAGGTGGAGCGATCCGAGCAGCCGCCGCTGGCCTTCATCGAAGCCTTCCGCGCGCGTCACAAGGTGGCGCTGCCGCAGGGCATGCCCCGCTTCTGCGGCGGCCTGGCCGGATATTTCGGCTACGACGCCGCGCGCTACATCGAGCCGCGGCTGCAGGCCTCGGCGCAGCGCAACCCGCGCCCGGACCCGCTGGACCTGCCCGACATCCTGCTGCTGCAATGCGAGGAGCTGGCGGTGATCGACAACCTCTCGGGGCGCCTGAGCTTCATCGTCTACGCGGATCCGACCCTGCCCGACGCGCATGCGCGCGCGCAGGCCCGCCTGCGCGAGCTGCGCGAGTTGCTGCGCGGCAGCGTGAAGGCGCCGGCCATGCCCCCGGCCGAGGTGACGCCGGTGGAGCACGAGTTCGAGCATGCCGACTACCTGCGCGCGGTCGAACGCGCCAAGGAACTGATCGCGGCCGGGGACTTCATGCAGGTGCAGGTGGGCCAGCGTCTGCGCAAGCGCTTCGGGCAGTCGCCGCTTGCGCTGTACCGCGCGTTGCGCACGCTGAACCCCTCGCCCTACATGTACCTGTACAACTTCGGTGACTTCCAGGTGGTGGGTTCCTCGCCGGAGATCCTGGTGCGCCAGGAGGCCACGCCCGAAGGGCAGAAGGTCACCATCCGCCCGCTGGCCGGCACGCGTCCGCGCGGCGACACCGACGAGCGCGACCTGGCCAACGAGCGCGAACTGCTGGCCGATCCCAAGGAGCGTGCCGAGCACCTGATGCTCATCGATCTGGCGCGCAACGACCTCGGGCGCATCGCGCGCATCGGCACCGTGCAGGTGACCGAGGCCTTCGCCATCGAGCGCTACTCGCATGTCATGCACATCGTCAGCAACGTCGAGGGTCTGCTGCAACCCGGCCTGGGCGCGCTGGACGTGATGCGGGCCACCTTCCCGGCCGGCACGCTGTCCGGGGCGCCGAAGATCCGTGCCATGGAAGTGATCGACGAGCTCGAACCCACGCGGCGCGGCCTGTATGGGGGCGCCGTGGGTTACTGGAGCTTCGCCGGCGACATGGACCTGGCCATCGCCATCCGTACCGGCATCGTGAAGGACGGCTGGCTGTACGTGCAGGCCGCCGCCGGGATCGTCGCGGACTCGGTGCCCGAGATGGAGTGGCGCGAGACCGAGGCGAAGGCCCGCGCGGTGCTGCGCGCGGCCGAGCAGGTGCAGCAGGGCCTGGACGCCTGAGCGGGCGCCGGGCTTCCCCTCGCAGCCCGCCCGCACGCCATGGACGCCAGTTCGCGCAAGGCGTTACGCGGTGCCGCCGCGGGCGCGATGCTGTGGGGCGTGCAGCTGGTGGCGGTGGGCGTCGCGGCGGGCACGGTGCCGCCGCTGCTGCAGGCCACGCTGACCAGCACGGCCTCGCTGTTCGTGCTGTGGCTTTGGACCCGCTGGCGCCACATCGCGGTGTTCGCCCAGGATGCCACGCTGACCCCCGGCATGGGCCTGGGCCTGCTATTCAGCGCGCGCACCGCGCTGCTGTACCTGGCCGTGCCGCGCATCGGCGCCGCGGCCGCGCTGGAATTCGGTGCGGCCGCGCTGCTGTTGCAGGCCGCGTTGCCCCGCGGTCCGCGCGCCTGGCCGGCGATGCTCGCCGGCGTGCTGGTGATCCTGGCGCTGGCCGCCGCGCTGCCATTGGCCGGCATGGCCCTGGCCGCCTGCGCGGCGCTGGTGTGGGTGTTGCAACAGCGGCTCCTGCGCGATGCGCGGCTGCGCGACTGCGCCGGCGAGCAGTTCGTGTTCTACCAACTCATCGGCGCTGCGGTGACCCTGCCGGTGGCCTCGGTGGTGGCCGGCGAGAACTGGCTGGTACGCCCGGGCGCCGCGGCCTGGTGGGCGCTGGCCGCGCAGCTCGGATGCTGCGTGCTGGCGCTGTCCCTGCTGTGGATCGCGCCGCGCGACGGGCTGCGGCGCGGCCCGTCGGCGGCCTCGCTGCCGTTGGCCGCGGGCGCGGCGCTGGCCTTGCAGGCACTTCTGGACATTCCGGCGCGCTGGGTGTGCTGGGGGAGCCTCGCGCTGCTGCTCGGCGGCGCGGCCTGGCTCCAGGGCCTGATCAGGGCTCCAGGCGCCCCGGCCTGGGAATGAATTTCCAGGTGCGCGCGCGGTAGGCCGCGTATTGCGGCCAGCGTTGCACGAGCAGGCGTTCCTCCAGCGACGATTTGCCCTGCAGCACCAGCAGCAGCGCGACCCAGGCCGCGAGGCGTGGCAGGTCGGCGGCGGCCACCGCCACCGCGGCCATGCCCAGCAGCAGCGAGGTGTACATGGGATGGCGCATGCGCCGGTACGGCCCGTCCGTGATCAGCTGTCCCGCCGGCCTGGGCTCCGGACGGATGTTGAAATTGCCCGGCCGGTTCCACGCCAGCACCCAGGCGCCCAGGGCGAGCGCAGCCAACGCCAGTACCAGTGCCGCCGCCGATGCGCGCCAATGCGCCGGCCAGGCGAGCATCAGCGCGACCAGCGCGAACTGCGCCAGCACCCAGAGGCGGCCGTGGTTCAACATGTCCCTCATGGCGTCTCAGCGAGCAAGCCGCGCGCGCGGAACCGAAATCGACGTTTTCATGCAACGCATGGTAGCCGTCGCGCTGCCGGCTCCTCCCCTGGAATCGAAGCGGCGCTGGGAGTATCCACCCGTATCAGGGTTTGCCAGAGGGGGCTGGAGGGCGCAAAATGAGGTCTGGACACAATCCTTCGCGCAGGCTCCCTCGATGCTCGATCCCTCCGATCCGGCGGCCGTACAACGCGCCGTGCAACGGGCCTTGAACCGTGATCTCCAGCCGGGAGAAATCCTGGTGCTGGGGCGCACGCACGAAGGGCGCACGTTCCGCCCCAGCGACTGGGCCGAGCGCCTGGCCGGCGTGATGTCGCGGTTTCGCCCCATCGGGGCGGGGCACGCCGAGCAGCACCTGTGCTATTCGCCGCTGTGCATGCCCACGCTGGTCGACGGGGTGCGCGCTGTGGTGGTCAGCCGCGAGCTGGCCGACGTGGAACCCATGGCCTACCAGTTCGTGCTGCGATTCGCGCGCGACAACAACCTCGAGACCGTGCAGGCCTGCATGCTGGACCTGGATGCCCAAGGGCAGCCGGGCGCCCACGCGGCCGCTGGCGACGCCGCCGGCTTGCGCGTAGCCTGAACCGGCGCAGGACCCAGCGGGGCTCAGACCGCCAGCTTGGCACTTACCAGGCGATTGAGGCTCACCCCCTGCTCGCTGGCTTCGATGGCGAGTCGGCGGTGTTGTTCCGGTGGGATGCGAACCTTGAACTCACCGCTGTAACTGCGCTCGGCCATGGGCTCGGGCACTGGCTCGGATCCCGCACGCATGTCCGCCACGCAATCGGCCACCAGGCGCCGAATGCCGGCCAGTGCATCCTCCGGCGAATGGGCAAGCCAGGATAGCGACGGGAATTCGGCGCACAAGCCGACATGCTCGGCATCCTCCGAGGACCAGGTCACTCGATAGGTGTAATGGTCAACGTTCATCGGTCCGACCCTTGTGCAACTTCTCGATGGCATCCAGGACCTGGCGCACCTGATAGCCCTTCGCCTTGCCCTTGTCGTCCTGGATATTCACTCTCGGATCACCGGGCCATGGCGTCTTGAATACCGCGTGGCTGGTACCGGATTGCCGTGCCGCGCCAAAGTAATGCTCGCAGACCTTTCTGAGATCCTTGAAGCGCACGGCGGCAGGTGATGACCTCATCTGCCGCAGGATCTTCTCGAACTCCGGCATCGACGAATGGTGTCATTAATGACACCATTCGTCAAGTCATGCCATGCCTCCCTTGTGCGTTTCAGGCCGAGGCCTGCCACCAGGCGGCGAGCACCAGCGCAGGCACCAGGATCCATGCGCCGACGCCCGGCCAGGCGCGCGCGGCGGCGTAGGCGGCGGCGGCCGACACGGCCACGGCGCCGGCGTTGCGCCAGTCGCCGAAAATCAACTGCAGCAGTTTTTTCATGCCTCGCTCCCGACGGGCGCCGCGGCCGGCACGCGCAACTGGGCCCCGAGCAGGCGCCCGCACACGACGTAGATGACGAACAGCAGCGGCAGCGTGAGGTCGCCCATGGGCCAGGCGGTCTGCTCGCCCAGCACGCCGGCCAGGCTCCAGAAACTGCCGAAGGCCAGCAGCGCGCAGGCCACCAGGAACTTCAGCGTGTTCTCCGGCACGGCGCTCAGCGGTGCGCGCAGCGCCATGCCCGCGGCGACGACCACCAGCAGCGCCAGCACCGCCGCGGAGGCGGACTGGCCCAGGTTCAATCCATGGCCCATGGCCACCACCAGCAGCCACACCTCCAGGCCTTCGAGCAGCACGCCCTTGAAGGCCACCAGCCAGGCCGCGCGCACCTCCGCGTGGTCCAGCGCCTCGCGGGTCTCGCGGAATTCCTCGAGTTCGTCGTGCAGGCGCGTGCGTCCGGCGTAGCGCCGCACGGCCTTCACGTACCAGCGAAGCCCGAACAGCAGCAGGAACACGCCGATGGCGGCGCGCATGATGTTCATGTCGCCGTCGATCAACTGCAATCCCGCGGCGCCCGCCGCCACCAGCACGCTCACCACGGCCAGCGCGGCGATCGCCGCGCTGGTGGCGCGCGCCCAGCCGATGCTCAGGGCCACGGCCAGCACGATGGTGAAGGCTTCCACCCATTCCACCGCGCTGGCCGCGAAGATCGCGCCCGCCGCGCCCCAATGTGTCCAGGTCATCAAGTCGTGTTCTCCCTTTCGAGTTCGAGTTCGTCGGTGCGGGCCCGCTCAGGCGCGGGCCCGTCGTAGATCAGCGCCTGGCGCAGGTCCAGGTACAGCTCCACGGGGTCGCCCGGCGTGCTCCACGCCGGGCCGATCACGCGCAGCGCCACGCCGTGCAGCGCGACCTGCAACTCATTGCCGCGCGGCGTGGCCACGCAGCGAAGCACCTGGGCCGTGACCGCGCATTCTCCGTCGCGCGCCGGGCCGTCGGCCGCGCGCACGGCGGCGGCCGGCAGG
Source organism: Pseudomonadota bacterium (assembly GCA_021830925.1). Taxonomy (GTDB): domain Bacteria; phylum Pseudomonadota; class Gammaproteobacteria; order Burkholderiales; family Burkholderiaceae_C; genus Thiomonas_A. Next base: position 28,854 of record JAKBNS010000160.1, read on the forward strand.
TAGAGGCGGGCGGCGTCGCCGCCCCGGGTTGCCGCGCCGGCCGCGGCCGGCAGCGGTCCCCAGGGAGCTTGCAGCGCGCTGCCCGCGCGGCGAAGCGACCAGGGCCCCGGCGCGTGCACGAAGCGTGCGACCTGCTCGTCGCAGGGCGCCGCCAACAGACGGCGCGGAGCATCCAGCTGGCGCAGCGCGCCCGCGTCGAGAATACCCACCCGGTCGCCCAGCGCAAAGGCCTCACGGTGGTCGTGGGTAATGTACAGGGCCGACAGGCCATGCTGGCGCACCACGCCGCCGATCAGGTCGCGCAGTTCCTCGCGCAAGGTCGCGTCCAGGTTGGAAAGCGGCTCGTCGCACAGCAGCAGCCGCGGGCGCACCGCCAGCGCGCGGGCCAGGGCCACGCGTTGCTGCTGGCCGCCGGAGAGCTCGTGGGGCCGGCGTTCGCGCATGGCCTCCAGGCCCACGCAGCGCAGCATGTCCAGGGCCTGCTCGGCGGCTCCCGGCTGGCGGCGCGCGCGCAAGGGCAACGCCACGTTGTCCAGCGCGCTCAGGTGCGGCCACAGCGCATAGTCCTGGAACACCATGCCCAGGCCCCTGCGCTCGGGCGCCGACGGCGCCAGCCCGGGGCCGGCCACGGTGTGCCCGCCGATGCGTACCGTGCCCTCGTCGGGATGTTCCAGTCCGGCGACGATGCGCAACAGCGTGGTCTTGCCCGAGCCGGAGGCGCCGAGCAGGCAGACGATGCTCCCCGCCTCGACCCGCAGGTTCAGGCCGCGCAGCGCGACGTGATCGCCGAAGCGCTTGCGCACGTCGACCAGTTCCAGGGCGTTCATGTTCGTGCTCCCATGCGCCGCGCGGCGTGCGCGAAGGCCCAGCGAGCCAGCGCCGCGAAGCCCAGCAGCAGCGCGATGCCGAGCAGTTGCAGGCGGGCCTGCAGTCGCAGCTGAAATCCCGAGGCCGCGTTCAACAAGGCCACCGCCAGCGGTGCATGGCCGGCCGGATACAGCAGTTGCGAGGCGGGCAGTTCGAAAGCCACGTGCAAGGCGGCCATCAGCCAGGCCGCGCCGAGCGCGGGCGCCAGCAGGGGCCATTCGACGCGCGCCAGCGCCTGCAGGCGCGACAGACCGTGCACCCGCGCGGCCTCGCCGAGGCTTCCGTGCAATTGCGCCACCGGCCCCTGCAACAGCCGCGTGGCCGCCGGCAGCGCGAGCGCGACGTAGGCCATGGCCAGCAGCGCGCTGCCGCCGTACCAGGGGGTGACGGACAGGTTGTACATCTGCACGTAGGCGGCAGCCAGAACGATCCCCGGCAGCGCCATGGCCGCGGTCAGGCCGAGGTCTACGGCGCGTCCGATCCGGCTGCCCGCGGCCAGCGCGCGCGCGGCCGGCCAGGCCAGCGCGGTGGCCGCGCTGGCCGCCAGCATCGCCATGCGCAGCGAGTAGCCGAAGGCGGGTAACACCTGTGCGGCAGCGCGCGCGAACCCCACGCCATGGCCGGTTCCCCCGAAGGCCAGGCTGGCCGCGCTGAGCAAGGGCACGCCCAGCGCGAGCAGGCCCAGCACGGCCACCCCGCCCGCATGGGCCCGTGCCTGCGCGGTTGCCAGCGCCACCGGCGGCGCCGGCCGGTGGCGCGCACCCACGCTGCGCGCGCTGGCGGCACGACGGCGCGCCGCCGACTGCAACAGCAAGGCCGGCGCCACCAGGCCCAGCAGCATCCACGAGGCGGCCGCGGCGGCGGGGAAGTTGACCGGCATCGCCGCCACCGATTGCTGGATGGCGTAGGTCGCCATCATCGTGCCGCTGCCGGCACCCAGCGTGGCGGCCACCGCGAAATCGCTGGCCGATTCGGCGAAGGCCGCGGCGAAGCCCGCCGCCAGCGCGGGCAGCAGCGCATGCACCGCCAGGCGCAGGCGCTGAGCGCGCCCGAGGCCGAGCACGCGCGCGGCTTCCTGCGGCGCCGCCGACGTGGCGCGCAGGCTGAGTTGCAGCGCCAGGAAGGTATAGGGCAGGGCCTTGAAAGCAAGGCTGAGCACGATGCCCGGCGCGCCCAGCAAGGCCTGCGCCGAGTTCAGCAGCCACGGCCAGTGCGCCAGCGGGCCGATCGGCGCGGCCAGCAGCATCCAGCCCGAGGCGACGAAATAACCCGGCAGCACCAGCAGCAGCCAGACGCCGGCCTCGATCCATCCGCGCCACGGCAGCAGACTGCGCTCGCGCAGCCAGGCCAGCCAGGCGCCCAGCGGCAGCGCGATCAGGCTGGCCAGCAGGGAAATCAGCCAGCTGTTGCGCAGCGCGCCGGCACCGCCGTCGGCCCAGGCCTGAGCGAAGGCTTTCAGGCTCGGGTGCAGGGCGCCGCGCAGCAGCCCCGGCAGCAGCGCCTGGCCCAGGAAGCCGCCCAGGGGCCAGCCCCACAGGGCCAGCGCGGCCAGCGCGAGCAGAGCCGGGCCGAGCGCGCGCCCGGCGTGGTGCCGCACGGTCCGCAGGCGCGCGGCGCGCGCGCTGGCGCCCGCGGGCGCGTCGCGCGGGATCAGGCGCCGACCGGGGCGCGATTCGGTCCCGGGAGCGCTCAATGCAGGATGTGGGAGCTGAACCACAGGTCGATGCTCGCCTCGCGCGCGCCCCAGACCGTCGGGTCGAGGCGCTGGGCATCGCTCACGTGCAGGCGCGCCAGCGCGGGCAATGGCGCCACGCCGCGAATCAGCGGCTGGTAGTTGGAATCCGCGCTGGGGTCGCCATGCTGCATCGCGCGCTGACCCGCCGGCGACAGCAGGAATTCGACAAAGCGTCGGGCCTGTTGCAGTTCGGCGCCTCGTACCTGGGCGCCGATGGCGACGTCCGATGGAAGTTCGGCCACCGGGTCCGGCGCGACGATGCGCAGGTCGGGCTCGCGTTGCGCGAAGCCCAGCGCGGCCGAGCTCTGCACCACGGCCACGTCGATCTGGCCGTACTGCAGCGCGCGAAGGGTCACGCTATTGGTCGGATACACCTTCAGGCCGTTGGCCTTGAGGGCTTCGAACCAGGCCTGTCCGGCCTGCATGCCGTCATGCTGAAGCATGCCTGCGACGAAGGGAAAGGTGGGGCCGGAGATGGCCGGGTTGTTCATCCCCACCTTGCCGCGCAGCGCCGAACGATCCAGGTCCGCCCAGGTGCGCGGTGCATCGGGGAGGCGACGCGTGTTCACCAGCAGGGTGCCCGCATAGGTCAGGCCCACCGGCAGGTAGCAGCGATCGGCGGGCAGCAATGCGCGTCCCGACGCGTCGTACGCGACCCCGGGCATCCAGCCGCAGGCCAGCAGATGCTGCGAGGCCATGTTGCGCATCGGCATGTCGCCGTCGAACCACAGCACGTCCCATTGGGGACGCCGGCCTTCGGCCTGCACGCGCGCCTGCAAGGGGCCGGTGCTCAGGTGCACCAGATCGACGGCGATGCCGGTGCTGCGCGTGAAGGCCTGGGCGACGGCGCGGTCGTAGCCGAAGGCCGCGTACACGGTGAGGGGGCGTGCCCGGGCCGTGGCCACTGACAGCGCAGCGAGAAGCAACAGCAGGACGAGACGGATCATCGACGGCTTTCGAGATGGAAGCGAACCCAGATGCGAAACCTCATCGACTGGGAGGCGAGCGCGGCCGGCGTGGGTGGATAGGGCGCTTCGCGCACCGCGGCCAACGCCGCGGTGTCGAGCATGTCCACTCCGCTGGACTGCGCGACCCGTACCTGGCTGACCTTGCCGTCGAGAAAGTCGAAGCTCACCAGCACGCGTCCGCCGACATGCATCAGGCGCGCTGCCTCGGGAAAGCGCACCGCCGCCTGGATGGCCTCGCGCAGCGCGCCCTCGAAGCTCAGGCGCGTGGCCGCGAGATCCGGGTGCGCCACCGGCGCGGGCGGCGGCGGGGGCGGGGGCGCCACAGGCATCGCCGGCTTGGCCGCGGGTTGGGGCGAGGGCGGCGGGATCAGCGCGCGGGGTTGCGGTGGCGGCGGCAGGGGCTTCGGATGCGGGTGCGCCGGATGTGGCCGCGGCCTGGGCTGCGGCTTGGGCGGCTGCGGCTTGGGCGGCGGGGGCTTGGGCGGCGGGGGCTTGGGGACCGCCGGCTTGGGCTGGCTCAGCGTGATCTCCACCGGCGGCGGAGGCGGCGGCGCCTGGTGGGTCCCCAGCCAGGCGAGCGTGCCCAGCAGCGTGGCCTCGATCAGCAGCGCCAGCGCCAGCGCCGCCGGCCAGCGGCCGCGGCTGCCGGGCTCGGTCCAGGTTTCGTCCGCGGATATGGGGCCGCGAGCCCCGCCGCGATCCGTGGCCAGCGCGCTCACGACCCGCTCGCCTGCTGCGCGGCCAGGCCGATGCGCGTGACGCCGGCGCGCCGGCAGGCATCCATCACGCGCATCAGCAACTGCAGCGGGGTATGCCGGTCGCCTGCGAGCACCACTTGCAGATGCGAGGGATCCGGCTTGTTCTCCAGCAGGCGGGTGAGTTGATGCGGGTCCAGATCCAGCGCGCCGACGTGGATCACGCCCGCGCGATCGACCACGATGGTGATCTGCGGCGGTGGCAGGCTGTTGGCGGTGGAGCTGGTCGGCAGTCGCGATGCGATGCCGTCCGCCGGGATCATCCGCAGGGTCACCATGATGAAGAACACCAGCAGGAAGAACATGATGTCGATCATCGGAATGATCTCGATGCGGGCCTTGCGGGTCTCGAAGTAGCGCATGGGCTGGTCGGAAAAAAGGATGCCACAGCAGGGCTGTGGCTCAAGCGGGCAACCTGGGGCTGCCCGCGCTCTTGAGAACACGCCGGGCCGTCCCAAGTGTTCTCAACCCCCGCGGGGGGCGGGCTGGGCGCAGCCCGGTCCTGGGGGCTCTCACGATGTCCGGTCGGGATGGATGGGGCAGCTACTGCAGCAGTTGCGAGGCGGCGCCCGAGGCGGCCGAGGTGCCCGCGCGCCGCGGCGCGCCGTCGCGCGCGTCCGAGGCGCCTTGCTGGGCACTGCGGTAGTGCGGGTACATGCGGTTGGACAGCATCAGCTTGATGCGTTCGAGCTGGTGCATGACCAGGCGCACGCGCTGCTGCAGGGCATTGAAGGCCACCAGGCCCAGCACCGCGATGAACAGGCCCGCCGCGGTGGCCAGCAGGGCCTCGCCGACGCCGCCGGTGACCGCCTGGGTCGCCGCCGCCGGATGGGACAGCGCCTGGAAGGTGTTGAACATGCCCACGATGGTGCCCAGCAGGCCCAGCAGCGGCGCCAGGGTGACGATGGTGTCGAGCATCCACAGGCCGCGGTCGACCTGGGGCGCCTGGTCCATCACCGCCTCCTCCAGTCGATCGCCGAAATGCTCCAGCGGGTCGCCGAGATCGTGGTTCAGCGCCACCGCCACCACGTGCGCGGCAGGCGAGGTCGCTTCGGTCTGCAGGCGTTCGTGCAGCACGCTGGTATCGACGTGGCTGTGACCCTTGAGTTCGCGCACCCAGCGCATGCACTGGCCCTGCATGCGCCCGAGCGCCCAGAAGCGCTCGATCGCCACGGCCAGCGCCACCAGCAGCAGCAGGGCCATGATGTAGAGAATGCCGCCGGACTTCTGCGCGGCATCGGTGATGGTCTGAATGGAGATCATGAGCGGTACTCCTGTTTTCTCGGGGAACGAA
>JAKBNS010000154.1 GCA_021830925.1 Pseudomonadota bacterium
CGCTCCGGTGAAGGCGCCCTCCTCGTAGCCGAACAGCTCGCTTTCCAGCAGGGATTCGGGAAAGGCCGCGCAGTTCAGGGCGACGAAGGGCTGGGCGCGCCGCCGGCTGGCCGCGTGCATTCCCTGTGCGAACAATTCCTTGCCGGTGCCGCTTTCGCCGACCAGCAGCACCGTCGCCTCGCTGCGCGCGAAACGCTCGGCCTGCGCCAGTGCGCGACGCATGGCCCCCGACTGCCCCACCAGATCCGACAGGCGCCAACGCGTACCGGTGGGCGCCGGCCGGGCGCGCGCGCGCAGGCTGCGATCCACGCGCTGGATCGCGGCGGGGTCCTGGCAGGTCAGCACCGCGCCGGTGCGCACGCCGCGCTCGACGATCGGGCTGCGGCTGATCACCAGGGTCTGCGCGCCGAAGCGCACGATGTCCTCGGCCTGCTCGACGCCGTCGCGCAAGGTGCGCGCCAGCGTGAACTCCGGCGCCACGTCGCCCAGCACCCGCCCCAGCAACTGCGCGCGGGTGCGTCCCAGCAGGCGCTGCATCGGCGGGTTCACCGCCTCGATGCGCTCGGCCTCGTCGACCGCCACCACGCCGTCGCGCAATTGCTCCAGGATGGTGTTCAGGCGCTCGCGCTTGGCCGAGGCCAGGCGCGCGGCGCGGGCGATTTCCACCGCATCGTCGATGGCCGCGCGCACGGCGTCGTGGGAATACAGCAGGATGCCGCGCATGCCCGCCTGCTCCGCCTGGTCCAGCACCATGCCGGGGGCCACCACCACGTCGATGCCGGCCTCGCGCAACTCCTGCACGCAATGCGCCACCTCGGCCTCGCTGTGGTAGCTGCGCTGCACGATGTGCAGGCCGAAGCCGCGGCTGAACTGCTCCACCTCGGAACTGATGGCGCCGAAGCTGACCAGCGCGATGCGCGGCGAGATGTCGCGCGCCCGCGCCAGCGCATGCATGAGGTCGAAGCCCCCGACCTTCACCAGCACCACGGGAAGATCGCTGTGGCGCCGCAGGAAGGCGCCGTGCAGCCCGGCGGCCACCAGCACGTCCACGCGCTCCTGCGCGCGCCGTGCCTCGATCTCCACCAGCGCATCCTCGAAGCCGCGATCGACCACCTCCACGCGGGCCCGCTGCGCGTACTCCGGCGCGACCTCCTGCAGCAGTTGCTTCAGGCGCAGGAAACCGATGGCCAGGATGCGCGGCGGGGCCTCGACGGCCAGGGACGCGGTGGACGGATGCTCGGACATGGCGCAAGATATCAAGCGATAGTTGCAGCATTGAAACATCGATTTCATTTTTGCAACATAGCGGTGGCGTGCGCAGCCGGCGTCCCCGGCGGATTCCATCGCGATTTCAAGTGCTTGCGCGAGTGCGCGCGTTTGGCACGCTCCTTGCGAACCTGCCCCCGGTAGCCCACACCTCCAGGATTGCCATGAAATCTCCAGGATCTCTGTTTCGCGCCGCGCTGGCCGAGGAAAGCCCGTTGCAGGTCATCGGCGCCATCAACGCCAACCATGCGCTGCTGGCCCAGCGCGCAGGCTACCGCGCCATCTACCTGTCGGGCGGCGGCGTGGCCGCCGGCTCGCTGGGCATGCCGGACCTGGGCATCAACACCCTGGACGACGTGCTCACCGACGTGCGGCGCATCACCGACGTGTGCGAGCTGCCGCTGATGGTGGACATCGACACCGGCTTCGGGCCCAGCGCCTTCAACATCGCGCGCACCATCAAGGGCCTGATCAAGTTCGGCGCCGCCGCCTGCCACATCGAGGACCAGGTCGGCGCCAAGCGCTGCGGCCACCGCCCCGGCAAGGAAATCGTCTCCAGCGACGAAATGGCCGACCGCGTGAAGGCCGCCGCCGACGCGCGTACCGACGAGCAGTTCTTCCTGCTCGCGCGCACCGACGCCATCGCCGTGGAAGGCGTGGAGCGCGCCATCGAGCGAGCCCACGCCTGCGTGGCGGCAGGCGCCGACGGCATCTTCGCCGAGGCCGTGCCCGACCTGGCCACCTACCGGCGCTTCGTCGACGAACTGAAGGTGCCGGTGCTGGCCAACATCACCGAGTTCGGCAAGACACCGCTGTTCACGCTGGACGAACTGCGCTCGGCCGGCGTGGCCATCGCGCTGTACCCGCTGTCGGCCTTCCGCGCCATGAACAAGGCCGCCGAGAACGTGTACCAGACCATCCGCCGCGACGGCAGCCAGCGCGCCGTGCTGGACACCATGCAGACCCGCGAGGAACTGTACGACCGCATCGGCTACCACCGCTACGAGCAGAGCCTGGACCAGATGTTCGCCGGCCGCCGCAATCCCCAATGATCCGTACCGAGGAGCAAGCAAGCATGTCCGAGACCACCACCCCCGGTTTCAAGCCCAAGAAGTCCGTCGCCCTGTCGGGCACGGTCGCCGGCAACACCGCCATCTGCACCGTCGGGCGCACCGGCAACGACCTGCACTACCGCGGCTACGACATCCTGGACCTGGCCGAGACCTGCGAGTTCGAGGAGATCGCCTACCTGCTGGTGCACGGCAAGCTGCCCGGCGCGGCCGAACTCGGCGCCTACAAGGCCAGGCTGCGCGCGCTGCGCGGGCTGCCGCAGGCCTTGCGCGTGGCCCTGGAAGCGCTGCCGGCCTCCAGCCACCCGATGGACGTCATGCGCAGCGCGGTGTCGGTGCTGGGCTGCCTGCTGCCGGAAAAGGACGACCACAACCTGCCCGGCGCGCGCGACATCGCCGATCGCCTGATGGCCAGCCTGGGCTCGGCGCTGCTGTACTGGTACCACTTCAGCCACAACGGGCGGCGCATCGAGGTGGAGACCGACGATGACTCCATCGGCGGGCATTTCCTGCACCTGCTGCACGGGCGGCAACCCTCGGAGCTGTGGGTGCGCGCGATGCACACCTCGCTGATCCTGTACGCCGAGCACGAGTTCAACGCCTCCACCTTCACCTCGCGCGTGGTGGCCGGCACCGGCTCGGACATGTACTCGGCCATCGCCGGGGGCATCGGCGCGCTGCGCGGCCCCAAGCACGGCGGCGCCAACGAAGTGGCCTTCGAGGTGCAAAGCCGCTATGCCGGCCCGGACGACGCCGAGGCCGACATCCGCCGCCGGGTCGAGGCCAGGGAGGTGGTGATCGGCTTCGGCCACCCGGTCTACACGGTCAGCGACCCGCGCAACAAGGTGATCAAGGCGGTGGCGCGGCGCCTGGGCGAGGATCAGCGCGACCTGCGCCTGTTCGCCATCGCCGAGCGCCTGGAAAGCGTGATGTGGGACATCAAGAAAATGTTCCCCAACCTGGACTGGTTCTCCGCGGTGAGCTACCACCTGATGGGCGTGCCCACGGCCATGTTCACCCCGCTGTTCGTGATTTCGCGCACCTCGGGCTGGGCCGCGCACGTCATCGAGCAGCGCCAGGACGGAAAGATCATCCGCCCCAGCGCCAACTACGTCGGCCCCGAGGACCAGGCCTTCGTGCCCCTGGCCCAGCGCGCCTGAGCCGCCACCCATGAACCATCGCCACCGCAAGAACCTTCCCGGCACCACGCTGGACTACTTCGACGCCCGCGAGGCCGTCGAGTCCCTGCGCCCGGGAAGCTGGGACACCCTGTCCTACACCGCCCGCGTGCACGCCGAGAACCTGGTGCGTCGCTGCGACCCGGCCCTGCTCGACGCCTGCCTGCTGCAGATCGCCGAGGGCCGGCGCGACCGCGACTTCCCGTGGTTCCCGGCGCGCGTGGTGTGCCACGACATCCTGGGCCAGACCGCGCTGGTGGACCTGGCCGGGCTGCGCGACGCCATCGCCGCGCAGGGTGGCGATCCGGCGCGGGTCAACCCGGTGGTGCCGGTGCAGCTGATCGTGGACCACTCGCTGGCGGTGGAATGCGGCGGCGACGACCCCGAGGCCTTCGCCAAGAACCGCGCCATCGAGGACCGGCGCAACGAGGATCGATTCCACTTCATCGAGTGGTGCCGCACCGCGTTTCGCAACGTGGACGTGATCCCCCCGGGCAATGGCATCATGCACCAGATCAACCTGGAACGCATGTCCCCGGTGATCCACGCCCAGGACGGCGTGGCCTACCCCGACACCCTGGTGGGCACCGACAGCCACACCCCGCACGTGGATGCGCTGGGCGTGATCGCGGTGGGCGTGGGCGGACTGGAGGCCGAGAACGTGATGCTCGGCCGCGCCTCCTGGATGCGCCTGCCGGACATCGTCGGCGTGGAACTGTCCGGACGCCCGGCTCCGGGCATCACCGCCACCGACATCGTGCTGGCGCTGACCGAGTTCCTGCGCAAGTCCAGGGTGGTGGGCGCCTACCTGGAATTCCGCGGCGAGGGCGCGGCCGCGCTCACGCTGGGCGACCGCGCCACCATTTCCAACATGGCGCCCGAGTACGGCGCCACCGCGGCCATGTTCGCCATCGACGGCCAGACCCTCGAGTACCTGCGCCTGACCGGGCGCACGCCCGAGCAGGTGGTGCTGGTCGAGACCTACGCCAAGGCGGCCGGCCTGTGGGCTGACAGCCTGGCGGGCGTGAAATACGAACGCACCCTGCACTTCGACCTGGCCAGCGTGGTGCGCAACCTGGCCGGACCGTCGAACCCGCACGCCCGCGTGGCCACGACGGATCTCGCCGCCAGGGGCATCGCGCGCGCCTGGGAGCAGCAGCCCGGACGCATGCCCGACGGCGCGGTGATCATCGCCGCCATCACCAGTTGCACCAACACCTCCAACCCGCGCAACGTGATCGCCGCCGGGCTGCTGGCGCGCAACGCGCACCGCCTCGGCCTGCAGCGCAAGCCCTGGGTGAAAAGCTCGCTGGCGCCGGGCTCCAAGGCGGTGCGCCTGTACCTGGAGCAGGCCGGCCTGCTGCCCGACCTGGAAGCGCTGGGCTTCGGCATCGTCGCCTACGCCTGCACCTCCTGCAACGGCATGTCGGGAGCGCTGGATCCGAAGATCCAGCAGGAAATCGTCGAGCGCGACCTGTACGCCACCGCGGTGCTGTCGGGCAACCGCAATTTCGACGGGCGCATCCACCCCTACGCCAAGCAGGCCTTCCTGGCCTCGCCGCCGCTGGTGGTGGCCTACGCCATCGCCGGCACCATCCGCTTCGACATCGAGCGCGACGTGCTGGGCGTGGCGGACGGGCGCGAGATCCGCCTGGCCGACATCTGGCCCGACGACGCCGAGATCGACGCGCTGGTGCGCTCGGCGGTCAAGCCCGAGTTCTTCCGCCAGGTCTACGAGCCGATGTTCGCGCTGCGCCCCGAGAGCGCGCAGGCCACCGAACCCCTGTATGCCTGGCGCGAGAAGTCCACCTACATCCGGCGCCCGCCCTACTGGGAAGGCGCGCTGGCCGGCGAGCGCACGCTGCGCGGCATGCGTCCGCTGGCCATCCTGCCGGACAACATCACCACCGACCACCTGTCGCCCTCCAATGCCATCCTGGCCGCCAGCGCCGCCGGCGAGTACCTGGCGCGCATGGGCCTGCCCGAGGAGGACTTCAACTCCTATGCCACCCACCGCGGCGACCACCTCACCGCGCAACGCGCCACCTTCGCCAACCCCACGCTGAAAAACGAGATGGTGCGCAACCCCGACGGCAGCGTGCGCCCGGGCTCGCTGGCCCGCGTCGAACCCGAGGGGCGCGTGATGCGCATGTGGGAAGCCATCGAGACCTACATGCAGCGCCGCCAGCCGCTGATCATCGTCGCCGGCGCCGACTACGGCCAGGGCTCCTCGCGCGACTGGGCCGCCAAGGGCGTGCGCCTGGCCGGCGTGGAGGCCATCGCCGCCGAGGGCTTCGAGCGCATCCACCGCACCAACCTGATCGGCATGGGCGTGCTGCCGCTGCAGTTCCAGCCCGGCACCACGCGCACCAGCCTGGGCCTGGACGGCACCGAGACCTACGACGTGGTGGGCGAACGCAGGCCCGGCGCCACGCTCACCCTGGTGGTGAACCGCCGCGACGGCAGCCGCGCCGAGGTACCGGTGACCTGCCGTCTGGACACCGCCGAGGAAGTGTCGATCTACGAGGCCGGCGGGGTGCTGCAGCGCTTCGCGCAGGACTTCCTGGCCGAGTCGAAGGCCGCCTGAACCCGAGGAACCCGCATGTCCGACCTTGCCCAGATCCGCATCCCCGCCACCTACATGCGCGGCGGCACCAGCAAAGGGGTGTTCTTCCGCCTGCAGGACCTGCCGCCGGCCGCGCAGCAGCCAGGCCGCGCACGCGACCGGCTGCTGCAACGGGTGATCGGCAGCCCCGACCCCTACGCCAAGCAGATCGACGGCATGGGCGGCGCCACCTCCAGCACCAGCAAGACGGTGATCCTGTCCCCCTCCACCCGCCCGGGCCACGACGTGGACTACCTGTTCGGCCAGGTCGCGATCGACAGCGACTTCGTCGACTGGAGCGGCAACTGCGGCAACCTGTCGGCCGCGGTGGGCCCCTTCGCCATCGCCTCCGGGCTGATCCCCGCCGAGCGCCTGCCGCGCGACGGCACCGCGGTGGTGCGCATCTGGCAGGCCAATATCGGCAAGACCATCGTCGCCCACGTGCCCATGCGCGACGGCGCGGTGCAGGAGACCGGCGACTTCGAACTCGACGGCGTGACCTTCCCCGCCGCCGAGGTGCCGCTGGAATTCCTCGATCCGGCCGCCGATGACGAAGACGGCGGCGGCGCCATGTTCCCCACCGGAAACGTGGTCGACACCCTCGACGTTCCGGGCGTGGGAAGCTTCCGCGCCACGCTGATCAACGCCGGCATCCCCACCATCTTCCTCGACGCCAGCGACCTGGGCTACCAGGGGACCGAGCTGCAGGAGGCGATCAACCTGGACCCCGCCGCGCTGGCCCGCTTCGAGACCATCCGCGCGCACGGGGCCATCCGCATGGGCCTGATCCGCCACCTGGAAGAGGCCGCGACGCGCCAGCACACCCCCAAGGTGGCCTACGTGGCGCCGCCGGCCGGCTACGTCGCCTCCAGCGGCAAGGCCATCGCCGCCGGCGACGTGGACCTGCTGGTGCGCGCGATGTCCATGGGCAAGCTGCACCACGCGATGATGGGCACCGCGGCCGTGGCCATCGGCACCGCGGCGGCGATTCCCGGCACCCTGGTGAACCTGGCCGCCGGCGGCGGCGAGCGCGGTTCGGTGCGTTTCGGGCACCCGTCCGGAACCCTGCGCGTGGGGGCCGAGGCCGTGCTCGACAACGGCCAGTGGAAGGTGACCAAGGCGCTGATGAGCCGCAGCGCGCGCATCCTGATGGAAGGCTGGGTACGCGTTCCGGGCGACGCGTTCTGAAACCCCGAATCCATGCCGGGCGGCACATCCGCCCGGCATGCGGGGTCTTGTGTCCCCACGCCTGCACGGGCATGCGTGGCGGGCATAGTCTGACGGGCAGCGCATCCACCGCCGCCCGCCATGCCCAAGCACCTCAAATTCGAACTCGTGACCGTGCGCGGCGGCTACGGCAAGCCGCAGCAAGTCCGCTGCAGCTGCGACGACTTCTGGAGCGTCGCCCAGCAGCGCGCGATGCTCGAGCTGTACCCCCGCAAGGTGAAGTACGAGCCGAATCTCATCCACCTCTCGCGGGAAGACATCCGCATCATCCCGATGCCGCCGGAGCCCCCACCGCTGGCCGAGGGTCAACGCCTGCTGTTGCTGGAACGCCAGCACGCCCGCTTCATGGGCGCGAGACCGGGGCATTCGCTCGGGCCGCCGCCCGATCCCCTGGCGAGAGCCGAGCGGGATCCGGCCGTGATCGAGCACTACCAGCGGGAGGGCCTGCGCTACGCGACGCGCGCCCGGCTCATTGCCCGCGCCTACGCGTGCATGTACCTGGAAAACTTCGAGCACGGCAACCCCAAACTGCTGGGCCGCTTCTACTGGGCCGGACTGGCCGCCTTCGCGTCCAAGCAGGTCGCCTGCACGGTGCAAAAGCTGATCTTCCACTGGCTCGCCCGCGACACGGTACGTGCCCTCGGCAAGGGCAACCTGTGGCTGTACAACGACGCCTGGCCCTGGCATTACGCCTGGGCGCTGTGCCCCGAGTCGGTCGATCTGTGCGCCAAGGAGCGCGACGCGCGCAATCTGCACCCGACGGTGCTGAGCAACTTCCGATCCCAGGAATGGGCGAAGGAAGTCATTCCCTGCGTGCCCTGGGAGATCGACGAGCAGACCGGAACGGTCGGCCAACCCATCGGGCAGTTCCGCATCGCCCCGCTGATGAGCGAAGCCATCGAGGGATGGAGGGCCATCGAGGCCGAGACGAATCCGGATGAGCGTCGTGGCTTCTGCATGGAACACCTCTGGGTCATGGCCCGCCACGAGCAGGGCGAAGTGCTGCAAGGCCTGGTCTACAGCGACGGTGACTTCGTCAAGGATCTCGAAAGAGCCCGGCTGTTCCGCGACGGTATGAACGCGGACAAGCACATCTATCTCTTCAAGCTCCAGCTCAGTTTCAGCGCCGAGGAAACCACCGACGACGACGAATTCCGCTCCGAGGCGCCACGGGGAATTTCCCTCGAGTGCTACAAGCAGCGCATGCATTGGATCAAGAAGACCGCG
>JAKBNS010000179.1 GCA_021830925.1 Pseudomonadota bacterium
GACGCTACCTTCGTGAAGGGCTCCCGCTGCGCGGCGCCGTGCTCGACGGACTGGACCTGCGAGGGCTGGACTTCTCGGGAGTCGACCTGCGCGACGTGCGGGCCCGATCCACCGTGCTGGCCGCATGCTCGATGCGTGGCGTCGACCTGCGCGGCGCCCTGCTGCACGATGCCGACCTGCGCGGCGCCGACCTGCGCGATGCCCGACTCGGCGGCAGCAGTTGCGCCCGGGCACGCCTGGACCAGGCCTGTCTGGACGGATCCGACTGCAGCGAAGCGGACTTCACCCAGGCCAGCCTGGCCCGGGCCTCGATGCAATCCGCCCGCCTGCGTCGATGCGTGCTCGAGCAGACCGATCTGCGTGGAGCGCAGGCCGCGCGATGCGATGCCGAGGCCGCGCAGTTCAGCGCATGCCTGCTGGACCACGGCGATTGGCGCGGCGCCAGGTTGCGCTCCGCGGCATGGCTGGACTGCAGCTTGTCGAAGCTGCGCGCGGACCAGGCCGATGCCCAGGATCTCTGCCTGCACGGCTCCACCGCGCGCGAAGCGGTGTTCGAGCAGGCTGACCTGCGCGGCTCGCGCGCCAGCGACTCCAGCCGTTTCGTCGGTACGCGCCTGCGCGGCGCCGATCTGCGCGGGGCGTGTTGGGACGGCTGCCTGCTGGCGGCGGCCGACCTGAGCGCCTGCAGACTGGAGGGCGCCAGCCTGGCCCGGGTACGCGCCAGGCTGGCACGCATGCCGGGCGTGCACGCGAGCTCGCTGCGCCTGGACGAAGCCGATTTGCGCGGGGTGGACCTGCGCGGAGCGAAGCTGTTCGAGGCCGGGCTCTGCGCGGCCGACCTGCGCGGAGCCCGCCTGGCCGGCGCGCTGTGCTTCGGCGCCGACCTCGCCGACGTCCGCGCCTGGGCATCGACCTGGCAGGGAGCCGATCTGCGCCGCACCGTGCTGGCCGCGCGCGCCGCCGCCGGCGGCAGCCCGACGGAGTCGGCTGCATGAGCCCCGATGTGCGCGACTGCCTGTTGGCGGCACGCGCGCGGCGCGCGCTCCGCCAGGTCGACCTGGTCGGCATCGACCTGCGCGGTGCGGATCTGCGAGGAGTCGACCTGCGCGGCTGGGTCCTGCAAGGCCTTTGCCTGGACGACGCCCAACTGGGCGAAGCGCGGCTGGACCATGCCGTGCTCCAGGCCTGCACGCTGCGCCGGGCGGACCTCGGCAGCGCCTCGCTCGGCGGCGCCTGCCTCGAAGACTGCGCACTCTCCCATGCGCGGCTGAGTGGCTGCCAGGCGGAAGGGGTCAACCTGGAGCGCTGCGCGCTCGAGGCCACCGACTGGAGCGGCGCCCGGCTGGTCCATGCGGTGCTGCAGGAATGCCCGCAGGCGGGAGCCGACTATGCCGATGCCGACCTCGAGCGCTGTCTGGCCATCGGGTCCGACTGGCGCGACGTACGCCTGCGCGCCACCCGTCTGCGCACGGCCTGCCTGCAGCAGGTGCGTCTGGACGGGCAGGATCTGCACGGCTGCGACCTCCTCGCCTGCGACCTTGGCGATGCCAGCCTGCAGGCATGCCGCCTGGTCGGCATGCAGTTGACCCGCACCCGCCTCGCGGGGGCCCGCCTGGACCACGCCGACCTCGGCCGTGCACGCCTGGATCTGGTGCGGCTGGAGCAGGCCAGCCTGCTGGGTGCCCGACTGTCGGGATTGCAGGCCCGCGGCGTGTACGCCGCGGGGGCACGCCTCGATGCCTGCCTCGGCGACGCCTCGCGCTGGCTGGAGTGCCAGTTCGCGCATGCCAGCTGGCGCGAGGCCAGGCTGCGCGACAGTGCCTTCGACGCCTGCGACTGGTCCTTCTCCGATCCGACCGGGGCCGATTTCGCCGGCGCACGCCTCAACGACGTGAATCTTCACGCCTGCGACACCATGACCATGGGCGCGGCTCCCGCACGCATGACACGCTGCCGCGCCACCGATCGGGAACTGCTGGAGGCCCAGCAATGGCAGCCCAGGCTTCCCAACCCGCCGACCACCCCTTACCAGGAGGCTCCACCATGAGCGCCGTTCCCCTGCCTCGCCCGGCTTCCGATGAGTCGGTCACGCTGGCCCGCGGCACCGTCGTACAGGCCGACGACGACGGTTGCCGCGTGCTCTGCGAGCATCGAAGCCTCGCGGCACGCCCGGCCGCCAGCTGCCTGCTGCGGCCTCGCGCGGGCGACGACGTATTGCTGCTGCTCGGCGAGCCGTCCCCGGTGGTGCTGGCGGTACTCGTGCGCGAGCACGATCACGGCAGCGTGCGGCTCCCCGGAGGCGCCGAGTTGCAGGGCGATCCCGGCGTCTTGCGCCTGCGCACGCAGCGCCTGGACATGCGCTGCGGAACCGTCGAACTGCGGGCATCCGAGCTGCGCGCCTTGTTCGGCCGCCTGCAGGCGAGCGGTCGCGAGTGGATCGCCCGCCTGGAACGCAGCCTGCTGGAACTCGGCGACAGCGTGCGGCGGGTGCGCGGGCTGGACGAAACTCAGGCCGCGCAGCAGCGCGTGCGCGTCGAGGGCCGGCTGCACATGCAGTGCGGCGACGCCAGTCTGGTCGCGCGCCGCCGCGTGCGCGTGGACGGCGACCAGATCGATCTGGGCTGAGACCCCGCGACCGAGGACTCCCCATGTACGCACTGACTCTGGAAGGCGGCCAATGCCTGGCCGTGGCGGACGTTTGCAAGACCCCGACGCCAGGCGGCCCGGTACCCCTGCCCTATCCCAATACCGGCCAGGCCGGCATGGCCGGAACCACCTGCACCAAGGTGTTCGTGCGGGGCGTGGCGGCGCTGAACAAGGCATCGCGCATCGCTCCGTCCAACGGCGACCAGCCGGGCTCGAACGGCGGCGTGGTCAGTTCGAGCGTGATGGGCAAGATCGAATTCGCGCAAGGCAGCCGCGTCGTGCGCCTGCAGGGGCACCCCGCGGTCCGCCTGGGCGACGCCACGCGGCACAACGACGGCAATGCCAGTGGAGCGGTCATGCTGCCCGGACAACTGCAGGTTTCCGTCGCGCGCTGATCCGCGGACCCTGGCGCCACGAAGGCCGCAATGTCCCGAAAAACCCGAGTAGTCGCTAAGGCACAAGGGTTTGCCGGTTCGTCGGATAGTGGAGATATGCCCAGATCAAGCCGTCGCACGCCGAGAATCTCACCCCTGCGGTGGCCCCCTGGCGCGGTGCCGGGCCGGTTCCTGCTTGTCGCCGCGGTCTGCGTCGCCAGCTCGTCCTGCAGCATGTTCGGTGCTTCCCAACGTGTCTCGCCCAAGCAGGCGATGGCGGCACCGAACGCTCCCTTCGCCGAGCAGGCCATCGTCGTGCAGGTACGGCCCGACGCGCAACTCAACGTCGCCGTGGGCCAGGCGCACACCCTGGTGCTCGGGGTCCTGCAGGCGGCACGCACCGATACCCTCTCCGCGCTGGCGGATCAGCCCGCGCAGGTGGAACAGGCGCTGGTGTCGGCGCGCGAGACCCCCGGGCTGCTGCAGATCACTCGTTTCATCATCCAGCCGGGCCATCGTTGCACGGCACGGGTCGATCGCGTGCGCGGCGCGCTGGCCGTGGGACTGGCGCTCGGCTATGCGCAGCCGGGATCGGGCCGCACGCTGCGCGTGTTCGAGGTCCCGGTGGGTCTGAGTTCCAGCGGCTGGGTGTTTCGAAGCTACGCGGCCGGCGCGCAGCCCCTGCATATCCGGCTGCTGCTCGGCCCCACCGAGGTCCTCGCGGCCGAGGCCACGGAGACCGCCGACCCCTATGCGCCAGCATGCCGGTCCTGGACCGCCCCATGAGCCCCCCGCAGGAGCCCCGCCGATGATCTCCCCCGAACCCGTGTTCTGGCACCAGGGGATGTTCCTTCAGCCCCAGCACTTCCAACTGGACGCGCTGCACGCCCAGGCGCGCCTCGACGACCTGATCGACGCCCTCGCCCCTGACCTCTGGGGCCTGGCCGAGCTCGAGATCGCCGGCGCGGCCCTGCGCAAGCACATGGTCCACATCCACCGTGCCCGGCTGCGCTTCGCGCGCGGCGAGATCCTTCACGTTCCCGGCAATGCCGTGGTCGCGCCGCGCAGCCTCGACCCTGCCTGGTTCGACAGCAGCCGGCAGATCGATGTCTATCTCGGTCTGCACGTGCTGGTGCCCGACCGCCCCAACGTCTGCCTGTGCGACGCCCCGGAAGCAGCCGCCGACGCGCCAACCCGCCTGGCCGCGCAACAGCAGTCTCCCGAGCAGGCCGATCTGTACTCGGAGGGCCCGGCCACTCGCGTGCGCACGCTGCAGCACGTGCTTCGCGTGTTCTTCGAACCTGAACTCGAGCATCTTCAAGGCTACGAACTGCTCCCCGTGGCGCGCCTGTGCCATGACGGCGAAGGCGTGCGTCTGGACGACACCTTCATGCCCCCCAGTTACACGCTGGGCGCCTGCGAGGCACTTCCCCGCTTGCTGGCCGAGTTGCGCGACGAATGCGCCAGCCGTCTGCGCCAGCTCGAGGAGCTCAAAGGCGGTACCCAGGTCCGCGGGGGAGAGCGCACGGTGGCACGACGCGACGACCTGCAGGCGATGCTGGCACTGCGTGTACTGGCCGGGGCGACCAGCTGGCTGACCAGGGTTTGCGCCAATCCCCAGGAGCGACCGTCCCAGGTTCACGCCGGGCTGCGCCAATGGGTGGCCGAGTTGAGCTGCCTCTCGACCCGCTGCGATGCCCTGGGCGCAAGCGCGGCATCGCCCGACGGCCTGCGGGCATTCGATCCGAATCGCATGCGGGAGTGCTTCACGCAAGTCCAGCAATTGCTGCGCCTGCTGCTGCAGGACATCGCCGTGGGCCCCGCCTACGTGCTGCCGCTGCAGCAGCGGGGACAGGGCCTGGGAACCAAGGTGCCGGAGGCGGCCTTCGAGCACCACCATGAATTCTTTCTCATGCTCAGCGCCGCCGGCGAGCCGGCCCGGTGGGCGCCCCAGGTGGAATCCGAGGCCCGGCTGGCGGCGCCTTCCACGATGGCGGCACTGATCGCCCACGCGCTTCCGGGGGTGGCCCTGCATCGGCTCGCGTCGGTGCCACCCGGGCTTCCGGCGCGGGCCGGCGCGATGTACTGGCGCGTCGGCCATTCGGGCCCGCTGTGGGAGGCGGCGCAACGCGAGGGCGCCCTGCTGTGGCATTGGCCCGATGCACCCGCCGACCTGCAGGCCAGCCTGGTGGTCGTGGAGCGCGCACCATGATGCGCCTGATCGACGCCTACATCCCCTGGTTCGCGCGGATCCAGAACTTCCTGCAGGCGCCCGCAGGCAACGTGGAAGAGGCGGCCGAGCGCATCGATACCTGGTTTCGCGAGGCGCGCGCACGCGCCGCCAGCGCCAGTTGTCCGTCGCAGCATGCCGAGCTCGCCGCGTACGCCGCCGCCGCCTGGGCCGACGAACGCCTGCAGACCGGCAGCTGGGAACATGCGGCGCAGTGGCACGCGCACCTGCTGCAACGGCGCCATTTCGGCGTGGTCGACGCGGGCGAAGGCTTCTTTCGGCACCTGCGCAAACTGGGGCCGCAGCAGCAGGAAGTACGGGAGGTGTTCGCACTCGCGCTGCTGCTGGGGCTGCGCGGTCGGTTCGTGCTGGACGCCGACGAACAGTCATGGCGCAAGACCCGCGACGCCGAGGTCGCCCGCCTCCTGGACGCGGCCGACGACGACCAGGGACTGCTGAGCGGCAGCCTCTCGGTTCAAAGCGCCGGGACCCCGCGGCGACGGCTGCGCGCGGCGATGCGCAGCACGAGCGGCATCGCCGCGGCGGCGGTCGCCGCGCTGTGCGTGCTGTTCGGCCTGTACGTGGTGCTGCTGCACCAGGCCATCCGCCAGTGGTTCACCACCTGATCCCCCGCGCAGCGCAACGCCCCGAAGGCGCGCGCTCCATGCCGCCATGACCGCCAAATTTCTTCGTCTGCTGGCCATCCTGCTGTTGCTCGTGCTGGTGCAGGCCGGCGCGCTGGCTTCCGCGGTGCTGGCCCGTGTGCCGCCATGGTGGGGTCTGCTGGTGCTGCCCGTGGCCGCCCTGAGCTGGATCGGCTTGCGTCTGGTCCGCGCGGCCTGGCGACGCCTGCGGCGATGGCGCTCCAGGGGGGCCGAGCTTCCACCGGACGCCGGGCTGGTCCAGGCCTGGCAACGTGCGCTGCAGCGCGGCGGCGCCGCGCGCGACGGCGCCGCGCTGCCGTGGTTCCTGTTGCTGGGGTCGCCCGGCGCCGGCAAGACCACCGCGTTGACCGAGGCCGGCATTTCCAGCCCGATCGCCCCCATTCACGAGCAATCCGAATCCGGAGAGGGCTTCGGCTGGTGGTACCTGAATCGGCTGGTGGTGCTGGATTGCGGGGACTGCCCGTCCGAGCGCGATGCTCCCTCGGCAATTGCGGCGCGCTGGAGCTACCACCTGCGCATGCTGCAGCGTCTGCGCCGGCGCGAAGGCGTGGATGGCGTGGTGATCGCGCTCAGCGCTCGCGAACTCCTGCAAGCCGACAGCCAACGTCTCGCCGAGCACGCGCGTGCGATGCGGGCCTGCCTGGAACAGCTGGTCACGTCGCTGCGCCAGCGATTTCCCGTCTACGTGCTGCTCACGCAGTGCGATGCGCTGTATGGCCTGGACGACTGGGCTCGGGCGCTGCCGCAAGCTCGCCTGGACCAGGCGCTGGGCTACCTGGACGAGATCGATCGCCCGGGCCGGGAACACGATTTCGTGGACCGCGCCTTCGAGGCGATGGGCGGCCGCCTGGAGCGCCTGCGCTGGCGGCTTCTCGCCGAAGGCGATGCGCCGGCACCGGGCCTGTTGGCCTTCCCGCTGGAACTGCAAGCCCTGCGCGCCCCGTTGCGGGCGTTTTCCGACAACGGTCTCGCGCCCCATCCCTGCCTGGAGCCCCTGCTGGTACGGGGGCTGTTCTTCACCAGCGGCAGGCAACAGGCCCCCGCGGAGTCGCGCGTGCTGGGGTCGGCCGCGAGCACCGCGCCAGCGTCGGCCGGCGCTCGGCGCGGCCTGTTCCTGCACGACCTGTTCGCCCGCGTGTTGCCGGCCGAACGTGGATTGCGCCTGCCATCGGATGCCGTGCTTCGGCGCAGGCGCCGCGCCCGCCGCATCGGCCTCGGCGTGTGCCTGCTGGCGACGCTGGCGGCAGCCGCCGCGCTCAGCTCCTCCTTTGTCGCAAACCTGCAGGCGCTGCGGCAGTTGCGTGCGGCCGCGCTGCCGCCGAAACTGGCGCAAGAGCCTCTGGCCCGACGCGTCACCTACCTGCTACAGCGCGAGCAGGCGATCCGTCGCTTCGAAAACGCCGGCGAGCGGCCGCTGGCCCACGTGACCCTGCTGGGCACCGGCTGGCATTCCCTGGTGACGCAGCAAAAGCAACAGTTCGTACAGGCCTGCCGCGGCTTGCCTCAGGCCTACTCGGCCACGCCCACGCCTTCCGTGCAGTCGACGACCGGCGCCACGGTACTGTCGCTGCTGCGCCGCCTGGCCGTGCTGCAGGCACGCAGCGAAGGAGCCGACCTGGCGCAACTCGAACTGCTCGCACCGGCGCGCACGGCCGGCGGCGCCGAGGATGCGCTGGACAAGGCCCTGTGGCGCATCGAACTGGCGCGCCTGGCCTGGGCGCCCGAGGAAAAGGTGGATCAACCCCTGCTCGCCGTGCGCACCCGGCTGGACCAGATCGGACTCGACGACCCCTCGATCCAGTGGATTCAGCAGACTCCGGCGCTGGACGGCATCCCGGCGCTGCGCCTGGGCCGGTTGCTCCTCCCCGGTCAAGTTCCCGCCGCCGGCCAGTCGCTCGAGCTGGCGCCGGAATTTACCGCCGCGGGACTGACGCACATGCGCGCGCTGCACGCCACCTGGCGCCAGCTCAGCGCCCGGCCGACGCAGGTCGAGGCCGCCTGGAAGCGCTTCCTGAGCGAATGGCGCACGCAGCAACTGCTGGCGCTGCGCGGCGTGCTCGAACCCCTGCTTTCGTCCCCGCCGACATGGCAGAGTCGCACGCCATGGCGCGCGGCCCTGCCGCTGCTGGCCGGGCCGGACAATCCGGACTGGGCGATCGGCGTGCAACTTCTGCAGCAGTTGCCCGCCCCGTCGGCGGGCACCGCGGACGACACCACGCCCGGCGCCGAAGCCACCTGGGTTTCCGCACTGCGCTGCCTGGAGTCCTGGCGGACGCAGGCCGAGGCATCGGGCGCCGAAAGCTTGCTCGAGCCCCTGCGTGCGCTGAGCGAGCGCGCGTCACGGGGAATCGCGCCCTCGGACGCGGCCGGGGCGGCCACGGCGGTGCGCGAGAATCTGCGCGGGGCGGCCGCGATGCGCGAGTACCTGAAGTCGCTGTCGCAGCTGGCCCAGCAATTGCAGCTGGGCGACGCACAGGCCGCCGCGGTCGCAGCGGACTACCAGACCTTCGGCAGCGATCCGAAGACGACCAAGTCGCTGGCGCGCGACGCCCGGCAGGAACTGGACGCGCTGGACAACCTGCTCGAGCGTGACGTCCGCGCGCCAGGCGGGCCCCGGGCAGCGTCCTCGTCACCGACCGTTGCCGGCGCACAAGGCTCCGGCGCCCTGTACCCCACCGACGCGCTGCTGGCGGCACCGTGGCGAAGCCTGATGCGCTATGCGGACACCGCCGCCGCCTGCACCCTGCAGCGCCGCTGGCAGGCCGAGGTCCTGTGGCCCCTGCAGACGGCGGCGACGCGGCAGGATGCCTCGCGCCAGATCTTCGGCGCGCAGGGCACGTTGTGGGCTTTCGTGGACGGTCCCGCCGCCCCCTTCCTTCGGCGCGACGCCCAGGCGTATCGGCCGACGCTCAAGACGGGAATGGGCGTGGCGTTCACCCCGCGCTTCCTCGACCTGCTGAACCAGGCCGCACGGCATCGGGCCGACCAGCAACTGCAGATCGAGACCGCGCAGCGCGTCGCAACCGGGCGGGAAACGCAGGAAAAGCTCATCCAGGCGCAGTTGCAGCAGGCCCAAGGCCAGCTCGGGCAGGCGCGCCAGCAGGCGCAGGCACTGCAGGCGGCGAACTCCACCGTGACCATCACGGCGCTGCCCACCGACGTGCGCCCGCCCGGCGCCCCGGGCGTGTACCTGACCCGCCTGAGCATGCGCTGCGCGAGCGGAATATTCGACTCCAGCAACATCAACCTGCCCCTTCAGGAGTCCGTCACCTGGAACGCGAACGATTGCGGGGACGTTCGCCTGAGCATGCACATCGGCGACATCGTGCTGCAGCGGGTCTACCCAGGCCCCCTGGGCTTCGCCGACTTCCTGGCCGACTTCCGCAGTGGTTCGCGCACCTTCACGCCGCAGGACTTCCCCGAACAGGCCGCGAGCCTGCGGGGCCTGGGGGTCCAGGGCATCGTGCTGCACTATCGCTTCGGGGGGGCGGACGCCGTGCTGCGCACGGCCGAGGCGCTGCGTGCGGCGAACGGCCGCGCCGACCAGGCCGAGCAGACGCTCAAAGCCCTGGGCGAGCGCCAGCAGCTTCTGTTGCGCCAGGCTGCGTCGGCCCCGGCGCCGGCGTCGGCGCCCGCGTCGGCCGTCTGGCCTGCCGACGGGGCGGGAGCATCGCTGGGGCTGCCTTCTCGCATCACCGAGTGCCCGGACGACCCGGAAACGCCGGCGAAGCCAACATAGAATGACGCTTCCCCCTGCGAACCCGCCATGAACCTGAACCACGGTCCGAGTCCTCTGCGTCGAGCCTGCGTGTTGCTGGCGCTGCTGCTGGGCTGGGCCTGCGCGGTGGCGCACGCCGACGAGCTGGACCAGGTCCGGCAATGGCAGGCCGCCGGGCAGCTCGACCGCGCGCTGAACGGCGTGGACGCGCTCATCCGGCAGCGCCCCAACGACCCACAGTACCGGCTCACGCAAGCGCTGATCCTGCAGCAGCAGCACCACGACGGGCAGGCCATCGACGTGCTCGAACAGCTGGTACTGCGCTTTCCGGAGCTGCCCGAGCCGCACAACAACCTGGCCGTGCTGTACGCCGCGCGCGGCGACACGGCGCGAGCGCTCGATCAATTGCAGATGGCCTTGCGCACCAATCCCGACTACGCGACCGCTCGCGCCAACCTGGGCGACCTCTACCTGCAGATGGCCGAGCAGGCCTATCGCCAGGCCGCCGACAGCGCGGGCGACGCCGCGGCTCGAAGCCACGCGCTCGCCCGCCTGCGGGCCCTGCGCGGCCTCGAACCCTCCCCCGGGCCGGCCGCGTCGGCCGATACGCGCGGGCGCTGATGCTCCGCGCTGCCCCGCCACGCCAACGCCCCGAACCCCGATCCGCCGGCGCCCCTGCACCGGCGCGCAACCGCAACTGGAGCCCCCCGATGAGTTCGTCCCGCCACGCGTCGCCCCGCGCGAGTTCCGCTCGCCGACTGTTACTGGGCCTGAGCTGCGCCGCCGCCCTGCTCTGCGCCGCGCCCGCGGCCAGCGCGGCGCCCGCGAACGCCGCCGCCAAGGCGCCGCGCGTGCAACTGGTGACCAGCCTGGGCACCATCGTCGTGCAACTCGACCCGCAGCGCGCGCCGGTCACGGTGGCGAACTTCCTGCGTTATGTGGACAAGGGCTTCTATGCCGGCACCGTGTTCCATCGGGTGATTCCCGGTTTCATGATCCAGGGCGGCGGCTTCACCGAGCAACTCGCGCAAAAGCCCACCGACGCGCCGATCGCGCTGGAAAGCCGCAACGGCTTGCGCAATCTGCGGGGGACCATCGCCATGGCTCGCACCAGCGATCCGAATTCCGCCACGTCGCAGTTCTTCATCAATCTGGTGGACAATTCGAACCTGAACTACCCGCAACCCGACGGCTACGGCTATGCGGTGTTCGGGCAGGTCGTCTCCGGCATGAACGTGGTGGACCGCATCGCCGCGGTTCCCACCCATGACGTGGGGCCGATGCAGAACGTGCCCGTGAAACCGGTGGTGATCGAATCCGCGAAGCTCGTTCCCTGAACCCGGACCCAGGCTCCCATCCAGGCCGCGCCGTCATTTCCCCTTTTTCCTCGAGGCAAGCACCCATGGTCGAACTGCACACCAACAAAGGCGTGATCCGCCTGCAACTCGACGCCGAGAAGGCGCCGAAGTCCACCGAGAACTTCCTGGCCTACGTGCGCAGCGGCCATTTCGACGGCACGATCTTCCACCGTGTGATCGACGGCTTCATGATCCAGGGCGGCGGCTTCGAGCCCGGCATGAAGCAAAAGCCCACGCAGGCGCCGATTCCCAACGAGGCCGACAACGGGCTGAAGAACAAGCGCTACACCATCGCGATGGCCCGCACCAACGATCCGCACTCGGCCACCGCGCAGTTCTTCATCAACGTGTCCGACAACGCCTTCCTCGACCACACCTCGCCGAGCCCGCAGGGCTGGGGCTACGCGGTGTTCGGCGAGGTGGTGCAGGGCCAGGACGTGGTCGATGCGATCAAGGGCGTGAAGACCGGCAGCAAGGGATTCCACCAGGACGTTCCGGTGGAAGACGTGGTCATCGAAAAAGCCGTTGAAGTCTGAAGCGATGGACACCGCGCAGTGCGGGCAGCAGCCCTGCTCCGAACTGCGCGCGCAAGCCCACTGGCATGCGCTGGCGCTGGTGTCGGACCTGCACCTGGGTCCGCAGGCGCCGCGCACCACCGCGGCCTTCCTTGACTGGCTGAGAGGTCTTTCGGGACGTGCCGACGCGTTGCTGATCCTGGGCGATCTGTTCGAGGCCTGGGTGGGCGACGACCTGCTGGCGCAGGCGCCGCCCGATGAACACCACGCGGTCTGCGAAGCGCTGACCGCGCTTGCCGCCGGCGGATGCACCATCGGGGTACAGCGCGGCAATCGGGATTTCCTGCTGGGCCCGGATTTCGCGAAGCGCTGCGGCGCGAGCCTGCTGGCGGATCCCTGCGTGCTCGAACTCGGCGCCCAGCGCATCGTGCTCAGCCACGGCGATGCGCTTTGCATCGACGACCACGCCTACATGCGCTGGCGCGAAACCTGCCGCGATGCGCGCTGGCAGGCCGGCTTCCTGGCCCAGCCACTGGCGCTGCGTCAGCAACAGGCGCTGGCCGCGCGGGAACAAAGCCGCCAGAGCCAGGCCACGATGGAACAGCTCGGCGACGCCGATCCCGGCGAGGCCGGCAGATGGCTGCTGCGCGAGAACGCGTGCTGGATGATCCACGGACACACCCACCGCCCGCGGGAGCACTGGCAAGGCGCGCAGCTGCGCCAGGTGCTCAGCGACTGGGACCTGGACCACGCGGCGCGGCCTCGCGCGCAGGTGTTGTGGCTGCGTCCGAGCGCGCGCTGGATCGCCGTGGAGCGGCAAGACCTGGGCGCGCCGGCTACTTGACCAGTTTCTCGAAGCTGTCCTTGTCGAAATCCTCGGTGCGCATCGCATCCTCGGGCCCGACCTGGGCGGGGCACACGCCGCGCTTTTCCAGTTCGCGCCACAGCAACGCCACCTGGTGCTCCAGGCGCGCCGCGTGGTCCACCAGGCCCAGCACCGCCTTGCTCAGCGGATCGTCGCCGTTCTGGGTCACCGCGTAGGCCGAGAAGCCCATGCGGGAGGCGGCGGCTTCGCGCTGCTGCTCGCCCTGCTTGTCGATGATCCGCGCCGGATTGCCCACCGCGGTGGCGCCCGCCGGCACGGCCTTCACGACCACGGCGTTGGATCCGATGCGCGCGCCGCGTCCCACGGTGAAGCCCCCGAGCACCTTGGCCCCCGCGCCCACCACCACGCCCTCTTCCAGCGTGGGGTGGCGCTTGGCGCCCTTGTACAGCGTGGTTCCCCCCAGCGTGACTCCCTGGTAGATGGTGCAATCGTCCCCCACCTGCGCGGTCTCGCCGATGACCACGCCCAGCCCGTGGTCAATGAACACGCGGCGCCCGATCCGGGCCCCCGGATGGATCTCGATGCCGGTCAGAAAGCGGCTCCAATGGGAGATCCAGCGTCCGAGCCAGTAATGGCCCCCCAGCCACAGCCGATGCGCCAGACGATGCATCCACAGCGCGTGCAGGCCCGGATAACAGGTCAGTACCTCCCAGCGCGAACGCGCAGCGGGATCGCGCTCGAGAATGACCTGGATGTCTTCGCGCAGGCAACTGAACATGGGAAACGGCGGATAGATCGCAAGGGCGTCGGGCGATTCCCGACCGGCCAACCAGTGTATTGGACCCCGCCGCAGCGCGCTCGGCGGCGCGGTACCGCTCAGTCCTCGTCCGCGCCGGGCATGCGCGCCTGCTTCAGCGCCGCGTGGCAGATGCCTCGCAGGATCTGCACTTCCTGGCGGGTGAGCGCCGCACGCGAGGCCAGGCGGCTCAGGCGCGGCAGCAGGCGCCGGGGCGCCTGCGGGTCGAGATAGCCCAGGGCCAGCAAGGTCTGCTGCACATGGTCGAGCAGGCCCTCCACCTCGGCGTGGGTGGCGGCCGCCTCGGGCGCCGGCCCCGGCGCGGCGTGCGCGAAGGCACCGACCGCCTTGCGCCACTCCCAGGCGACGATCTGCACGGCTTGCGCGAGGTTCAAGGAACCGTATTCGGCCGAGGTGGGAAGATTCAGCAGCGCGTCGCAACGCCACACGGTCTCGTTGTCCAGGCCGTAGCGCTCGCTGCCGAACACGAAACCCACGCGCCGGCCCTGCGCGGCCGCGGTGCGCGCGAGTTCGGGCAACCACTGCGGGCCTTGCAGCGGCGGGCCGAAATCGCGCACCCGCGCCGAAAGCGCCACCAGCAAGCCACAGTCGCCGGCCACCTGGTCCAGGCGATCGCCCTGGCGCGCCTGGCGCAACACGTCGTCGGCACCGCTGGCCATGGCCAGCGCCTCGGGCTGCTCGCGCACGTCGGCGAAGCGCGGCGCCACCAGGCCCAGGTGCCTGAAGCCCATGGTCTTGATGGCCCGGGCCGCCGCGCCGACGTTGCCCGCGCGGCTGGTGCCCACCAGCACGAACAGGGCCTGCGCCGGCACATCCGCCGTGTCGCCCGTCCCTTGGATAAAATCGCTCACGATATTCCGCTCTTTCACCACAACCCGCACATTCTCGTCGAGGCGCGCCCGTCGCGCCCGCGCCGCACACCATGCATCCCATGATCAACGTTGCCGTTCGCGCCGCGCGCGAAGCCGGCAAAATCATCAACCGCGCCAGCCTCGACCTCGACCTGCTGCGGGTGTCCGAGAAATCGGCCAATGACTTCGTCACCGAGGTCGACCGCGCGAGCGAGCAGGCGATCATCGAGGTCCTGCTGAAGGCCTACCCGCAGCACGGCATTCTCGGCGAGGAAACCGGAAGCACCCACGGACGCGCCGATTCCGAGTACCAGTGGATCATCGACCCTCTGGACGGAACCACCAACTTCATCCACGGCCTGCCGGTCTACGCGGTGTCGATCGCGCTGGCGCATCACGGCGTGGTGCAGCATGGCGTGGTCTACGACCCCTCGCGCGACGAACTGTTCACCGCCAGCCGTGGCGCCGGCGCCTTTCTGGACAACCGGCGCCTGCGGGTGTCGCGTCGCACCCGCATCGAGGACAGCCTGATCGGGACCGGCTTTCCCTTCCGGCGCGGCGACGACCTGGACACCTATCTCGAGATGTTCAAGAAGATCTCGCTGCGCTGCGTGGGCCTGCGCCGCCCGGGAGCTGCCGCACTGGACCTGGCCTACGTCGCCGCCGGACGCTACGACGGGTTCTTCGAGGTGGGGCTCAAGCCCTGGGACGTGGCCGCCGGTTCGCTGCTGGTCACCGAAGCGGGCGGCATGGTCGGGAATTTCACCGGCGAGGCCGACTTCCTGCACCGTGGCGAGGTCATCGCCGCCAATCCGCGCGTATACGCGCAGATGGTTTCCCTGCTCAAGGGCTACGCGGGGCGGAACTTCTCCGCCCCCCAGGCCCCGGAGGCCTGAACCCGCCCCGAACCCAGGCTCCCCGCCCGAAGCCCCGGCGTGGGAGCGCAGGAACGCATGGGTCGCGCAAGTGGCGTGTGTCGCATCGAGCAACGAGTTACATCCTTGTGTGTCCGGCTATTTCGGTTTCGCGCGCCCCTCATTAGTAGAGCGAGTACCCGGCAAGCATCATTTCGTTGCACTTTCGCTTCCGCACATTATTCTGCTTTAGCTAATTATCCAGTATTTTCCGTCTGCGCATGACGGAAGGCCAAGCAGCTTGCGCGGAGTTCATGCGGCGGTCACGGACATCCCGCGGATGGGATGGCGAGCGCGAGACGTGCAGCCCGTGATCCGCATCCGCATCGCGGCGTTATTCGATCGTCAGCGGATCGAACGGGTCCGTTAATCACCTCTTGCCAACGGAAGCATGCCGACCTAGTATCGGCATGCAAATCCCGAGCAAATATCGTTAATCAACAGCGCGACGATATTTTCTCCGGACCCGCTTCGCATTTTCGGAATTGCTTGCCGCACCGTTTCCACGCCTCGATTCGAGCGCCAACAATACGGATAACGACAAAATCCGCTTCGAAAACCGATGCCTCCAAGACCGAGGTGTCCACGCAGCCTGCCTTCTCGGGAATCCCATGACCACGCTCGCCACACGCTCCAGGATCGACATCCAGTTCCTCGGACAGGTCCATGTCCACGCCGAGTCCGGCTCGATCATGATCAATGACAAGAAGGCCATCCTGCTGATGTTCGTGCTGGCGGTGCGCGGCGCGACCAGCCGGCAGCAGATGGCCTCCTTGCTATGGCCGGGGACCGATGGCGAACATTCACAAGGAAGTCTGCGATTGCGTATTCACAAGATCAACCGCCTTTGTCCAGGATTGATCCAGAGCCACCTGAATTCGATTTTCCTCAGCCCCGCGGTCGGTCACGACATCGCTTTTCTCACAGCCGAGGAGGAAATACCCCTTCCCGTTGCGCTCGAAGCGCACAGGAACAATCTGATCGGCTCGCTGGATTTCCCGGAAAATCCGCAACTCAATGCGGTCCTGAACCACTACAAGAACCAGCTGATCAGCAAATCCACCAGTCTGCTCTACCGGCATGCGCGCGCCGCGGCCACCAGCCGCAGCCTGGACCAGGCCGTGTACTTCCTGAACCGCATCCTCCTGCTGTCGCCCCACAACGAGACAGCATGTCGCAACCTGATGCGGGTGCACGTGCTCAACGGCTGCAGGGCCTCCGCCATCGAGGCCTACGAGGCCTTCCGACACAACATGCGCGAGAACCTGGGCATCGAACCCGACGCGAAGACCAAGCGGCTGCACCTGGACATTCTGTCGGCGCAGGAGGATCCCGAGTACCAGACCCGCATCAGCGAGGCGCTGGACTCGATGATCCTGTGAGTGACAAAAAGCTCAGCGCCCGCGGGCCCACGGGCCCAGCAGCAGCTGCTCCCACTGGGCCATGCCGCGTTCGAAGCGGCCCGCGTCGAGGGCCGACGCGGGCATCACTCCGGTTCGTACGGCGCTCGCGTACTGTGCGCGCAGCGCATCGAAGGGAATCGCCGCGACACGCCGCGCCCAGTGCTCCCAGGCGCTCCCCGCGTCCGTCCCGAGCGACCAGGCCGCGGCCGTGAACGGGCCGGCCACGCCAGGGTCGCCCATCACCACGCCGCCTGGCCGGAATGGGCCAGGTGGTGCATGCGGCGCTCGAGTTCGTAGATGTCGCGCGACTGCGCGAGGTAGCTCTCCGCCTGCTCGCGCGTGTCGTCGCCGGTCAGCAGCAGGGAATGGATCAGGTTCAGGATCTTGGTCATGGCAGGCTCCCGCTCGTGGCGGTGGATACTCGGGTTTTCCCCTATAGGGTTAACCCGAGTTTAGCAGCCCGCCCGGAAGCTTGCACAAGCCTGTTGCGCCATCGCCCCGGTGGCGCCGCGCCCGCGGCGCCTACTTGGCGAGCTTCACCACGCGAAGGTAGGGCTTGAGGGTCTTCCAGCCCTGCGGGAAGCGCTCGCGCGCCGCCTCGTCGCTGACCGAGGTCGGAATGACCACGTCGCCGCCCGGGCGCCAGTTCGCCGGCGTGGCCACGCCGTGGCGCGCGCTGAGCTGCATGGCGTCGAGCAGGCGCAGGATCTCGTCGAAATCCCGTCCGTTGCTCATCGGGTAGGTCAGCATGGCCTTGACCTTCTTGTCCGGGCCGACGAAGAACACGCTTCGCACGGTGGCGTTGTCATTGGCGTTGCGCGACTCGGCGTCTCCGCCCTCGCTCTCCGGCAGCATGTCGTACAGCTTGGACACCGTCAGATCGGTGTCGCCGATGATCGGATAGTTCGGCGCCACGCCCTGGGTCTCGGCGATGTCCTTGGCCCAGAGGTGATGCCGATCCACCGGATCCACCGACAGCCCGATCAGCTTGCACCCGCGCTTGTCGAACTCCGGTTTCAGGCGCGCCACGGTACCGAGCTCGGTGGTGCAGATCGGCGTGAAGTCCTTGGGATGGGAGAACAGGATCGCCCACTGGTCGCCGATCCATTCGTGGAAGTGGATCGTGCCCTCGGAGGTCTGGGCGGTGAAATCCGGGGCGGTACTGCCGATGCGCAGGCTCATGCTGGGACTCCTCGTCGGTTGAACCGGCGCGGCGACCGCCGCGCCAGAATGCGCAAGCCTACGCCGAGCGCGCGCGCGGCGCCAAACAACCATTGCGCACATGCATATGACCCGGAGTCAGAAAGGCCGCACGGAACGCCCCGGCCCCAGCGCATCAGGAGAAGGACGCCGGACGCCACCTCAACAGCCGCTGCTCCAGCAGGCTCATCGCGTACTCGGCCAGCAGCGCGACCACCGCGAGCACGATCATGGCGCCGAACACCCCGGCCGCGTTGAACGCTCCCTGCGCGGTGGAGATCAGCAGCCCGATACCCTGGCGCGCGCCCAGGAATTCCCCGACCACCGCGCCGACCAGCGCGAAACCGAAACTGACGTGCAGACTGGCCAGGATCCAGCTCAGCGCCGACGGGATCACCACGTGCAGCGTGACCTGGCGCGGCGAAGCGCCGAGGATCTGCGCGTTGGCGATCATGTAGCGGTCGGCTTCGCGCACACCCTGGAAGGCGTTGCCGAACACCACGAAGAACACCATCACCACCGCCAGCGCCACCTTCGAGGCCATGCCCAGGCCAAGCGCGATGACGAATATCGAGCCCAGCACCACGCGGGGGATGGAGTTGGCCACCTTGATGTACACGCTGAAGATGTCGGCCAGCAGCTTGTTGCGCCCGAGCAGGATGCCGCAGATCACGCCGCCCACGGCGCCGATCAGGAAACCCAGCATGGTCTCCTCCAGCGTGACCCACACCTGTTGCCACAGCGGGCCCTGCGAGGTGCCGTGACGCATCCACTCGACGATCTGCGCGGCGATGGCGCTGGGCATGGAGTAGAAGAAGGGGTCGATCCAGCGCAGCCGGGCGGCCACTTCCCAGCCGCCCAGCACCAGCACCAGCACGGCGATGCGCCAGAACAGCACCAGCGAGGCGCGGCGGCGAACCATGCGCTGCGCGAGACGTTCGGCGTCGGCCTGCTGCGTCTGCGCGGAGGAGTCGAAGGTCGTGGTGGTACTCATGCGATATGCACCTCGGCGCGCAGATCGTCCCAGATGGAGCGCGCATAGTCGATGAAACGCGGTTCGTAGCGCACGCTGGACATGACGCGCGGCCGCGGCAGTTCGATGTCGTACACCCGCTTGACGCTGGCCGGGCGGCTGCCCAGCACGAACACCTTGTCGGCCAGCGCCACCGCCTCTTCCAGGTCGTGGGTGACGAACACCACCGAGCCCCCGCTGGCCGACCACAACTGCAGCAACTCATCGTGCATCAGGGTGCGGGTCTGCATGTCCAGCGCGCTGAAGGGTTCGTCCATCAGCAGGATCTCGGGCTTGTTGATGAAGGTCTGCGCCAGCGCGACGCGCTTGCGCATCCCCCCCGACAACTGGTGCGGGTAGTGCTTCTCGAATCCGGACAGTCCGACCCGGCGCAGCCAGTCGCGCGCCAGTTCGTGCGCCGCGGCCTTCGGCTGGCCGCGGAACATCGGCCCGGCCGCGACGTTGTCCAGCACGCTGCGCCACGGGAACACCGCATCGCTCTGGAACACGAAGCCGATGCGCGGGTCGATACCCTCGACCGGCCGGCCCATGACTCGCACGTGGCCGCTGCTCGGGCGCAGCAGCCCGGTGATCAGGCTCAGCGTGGTGGACTTGCCGCAGCCGGTGGGGCCGACCACCGCGCAGAACTCGCCGCGGGCGACGCTCATGCTGAAGTCGTGCAGCGCGAGCGTCGCATGGCCGTCCGCCGAGACGAAGCGGCAACTGACCCGCTCGAGTTCGATCGCCGGGCTGGAGCTCATTTCGCCGCCGCCTCGACGAATCGGGTGGTGTAGGTCCTGGCCAGATCGATGTGGGCGTTGCGCACCCCCGGCTTGAAGGTCGACAGCACCTTCAGCACGGTCTGCGGGCCATCGGCGGGCATGCGCCCGTCGGCGGTGAACATCGGCAGCGAGGCCTTCAACGCCTGGATGTACAGCTTCTTGTCGCCGCCGTAGTAGTCGCGCGGCATAACGTCGGCGATCTGCTCGGCGCTGTGGGTGTGCATGTACTGCAGGGTGCGCACGAAGGCGCGGGCTAGCTTGGCCACCTCGGCCTGGTGCGCGTCCACCCAGGCGTTGGGCATGTACAGCGAAGCCGCCGGGTACACGCCGCCCAGCGCCGCACGGGCACCCTGCTCGGTACGCAGGTCCACCAGCACCTTGGCCTGGCCGGTGCCGAGCATGCGCGCAGCCGTCGGGTCGGAGGTCATGCCGGCCTGGATGCGGTCCTGCTGCATCGCGGCGATGAAGGTATTGCCCGCGCCCACCGGCAGCAGCGAGTAGTCACCCTGCTTGAGCCCGGCCTTGGCGGCCATGTACTGGGTCAGGAAGTCGGTCGACGAGCCCAGTCCGGTGACGCCCAGCGTATGGCCGCGGAAGTCGGCCGGCGACTTGATGCTGCCGGCGAGCTTCGCCGACACCAGTTCGGCCTCGCCCGGGACCTTGGCGAACTGCACCACCGATTCGGCTGCCTTGCCCTTGCTCTGCAGATCGATGGTGTGGTCGTAAAAGCCCACCACGCCCTGCACGGCGCCGGCCAGCATCTCGTTTTCGGCATTGACCCCGGCCGGCTCGGACATCAGGTCGACGTCCAGGCCCTCGTCCTTGAAGTAGCCCAGACGCTGGGTCAGCTCGGCGGGCAGGTAGATGATCTTGTTGATGCCGCCGACCATGATCCGGATCTTGTCCGCGGCATGCGCGTCCATTGCGACGAACGCGGTGATCGCGAGCGCTGCGATACGCTTGATGGTATTCATTCAGGGTCTCCTGCAAGCCATGGTTGTGAGCACGCCTTCCGGGCGTGTCCGCCATGCTAGGAAGTCCCAACCTTCAACCAGCTTTCAGCTCCCGCGCCCTCCAACCGGGGTTTACCCGCACCTCCGCCGTGAACATCCTGCTCGTCGAAGACAACCTCGAACTCGCGCAGTGGCTGGCCAAGGTGCTGCGCGACGCGCAGTACGGCGTGGACTGCGCGCACGACGGCGAGCAGGCGCTGCGCCTGCTGCACGACGGCGGCTACGAGTTGATGCTGCTCGACCTCAAGCTGCCCGACATGGACGGGCGCGGCGTGCTGCGCAGGCTGCGCCGCGCCCGCGACGACCTGCCGGTGCTGGTGCTCACGGCCAGCGGGTCCCTGGACATCAAGGTGGACAGCCTGGAGCTCGGTGCCGACGACTACCTGGTCAAGCCCTTCGAGGTGCGCGAATTGCTCGCCCGCATCAAGGTCCTGATCCGCCGGCGCGGCCGCGCCGGCAGTTCGCAGCTGCACTGCGCCGACCTGAGCTACGACCTGGACAGTCGGGAATTCCGTGCCGCCGGCGAGGCGCTGGCGCTTCCGCCGCGCGAGCATGCCGTGCTCGAGGCGCTGCTGCTGCAGCAGGGACGCACGCTGAGCAAGACCCAGTTGGTGCGCACGGTGTTCGATACCGACGACGAAGCCGGCGAGGACGCCATCGAACTCTACGTGCATCGGCTGCGCCGCAAGCTCGAGGCCACGCGGGCGCGCATCGTCACGCTGCGCGGACTGGGTTACCTGCTGCGCGAGGCGCAGGCATGAACAGCCTGCGCCTGCGCCTGCTGCTGTGGGTGCTGGTGCCGATGAGCGCGTTGCTGGCCCTGAGCGCCTGGGCCTCGTGGCGCGACTCCGGGGCGCAGGCGCGCACGGTGGAGGATGCGCGCTTGCTGGCCTCGGCGCGCATGATCGCCGGCCAGGTCGCCTGGAGCGACGGTGTGCTGGTTGCCACCACGCCGCCGGCGGCGCTGGACCTGTTCGCCTCGCGCGAGCGCGACCGCGTTTACTTCCAGGTGCGGGAACTCGGCGGCGACCTGCTCGCCGGCTGGCCCGACCTGCCCGCGCCCGCCCCGGTGACGACCGCCTCGCCGCGCTACCTGCGCGATCGCTTCCGCGGCGACGCGGTGCGCATGGTCAGCATCGAACGGGATTTCGGCGACGTCGGCGGACGTACGCGCAGGGTGCAGGTCAGCGTGGCCGAGACCCGCGGCTCCTACCAGGCGCTGCGCATGGCGCTGTGGCGTCCCGCGCTGCTGCATGCCTCGCTGCTGCTGGTGCTGGCGCTGGCCTCGATGCTACTGGGCCTGACCCTGGAACTGCGCCCGCTGCTGCGCCTGCGTCGCGAACTGCTGCGTCGCGCCGACGACGACCTGACCCCGCTGCGCGCCGGGGAGCTGCAACGCGAGTTGCGCCCGGTGGTCGAGACCATCAACCAGCAGGCGGCGCGCCTGACGCGCCAGATCGACGTGCAAAAGCGCTTCGTGGCGGACGCGGCGCACCAGCTGCGCACGCCGCTGGCGCTGATCGGCGTGCAACTGCACGACGCCGCCAGCCAGGCGGAATCGGCACCGCTGCAAGCCACGCTGGAGGCGCTGCGCCAGGGCACGCGCCAGCTCGGTCGCGTGGTCGATCAGTTGCTCAGCCTGTCGCAGGCCGAGAGCCAGCGCGCCGGCGCCCCGCCGCGCGCGCCGGTGGATCTGGCCCATGGGGTGCGCGAGGTCATGCTGGAACTGGCCATGCTGGCCGAGGCACGCGGGGTCGAGCTGGGGCTGGATCCGGTGCCCGCGGAGTTGCCCCGGGTGCTGGCCGACGCGGCGCTGCTGCATGCGCTGGTCTACAACCTGGTGGACAACGCGCTGCGCTACACCCCGGCAGGGGGCAGCGTGTCGCTTCGCGTCGAACCGCGAGGGGCACGCGTCGAACTGAGCGTATGCGACACCGGCCCCGGCATCGCGCCGGAACTGCGCGCACGGGTGTTCGAGCGCTTCTACCGCGTCGAGCCCGCTCCGAGCGGGGGCAGCGGCCTGGGCCTGTCCATCGTGCGCGAGGCCGCGGCCGCCTGCGGTGCCGCGGTTCGTCTGGAGACCGCGTCCGGGGGCGGGCTGTGCGCGCGCGTGGAATTCGAACCGGCCGTGTCGCCGGCGCTCACTGGTAGGTGAGCGTGTAGGTGGCGATCGCGGTCACTGCCCCGGGCGTCACCGCGCCGGTGGCGAAGTAGCGCGCGATGTAGGTCTGCGCCGAGACCGCGCCGGCCGCGTCGACCGTACCCGCCTCGGACCCGGCGGACACCCCGCTGCTCACCGGCGTCCCGTTCGCATCGAGGATCTGCACCCCGACGTTGCCGGCCGGCGCAGCCGCCGAGTTGGCGA
The DNA here is from genome assembly GCA_021830925.1 of Pseudomonadota bacterium. Taxonomy (GTDB): domain Bacteria; phylum Pseudomonadota; class Gammaproteobacteria; order Burkholderiales; family Burkholderiaceae_C; genus Thiomonas_A. Next base: position 22,690 of record JAKBNS010000179.1, read on the forward strand.
TCACCGAGGGGTAGCCGGGAACCGGATTGAAGCTCCAGCTCGCGTAGACCGCATAGGGAGTCGAAGGCACCGCCCGGCAGCTCTGGAGGGGAAAACGGAAACTGGTGGCGCCGGCGCTCTGTCCCGGCGCTGCCAGCGCAGCCGCCGAAACCCGGGGCAGCGTGACGGTCAAGGCCAGCGGGGCCACGGTGCAGCCGCCGCCGGCGATCAGCGGCACCGCGGCGGGCAGGCCCCGACTGACCTTGCTGCCTCCCGCGGCGACGGGGAACGCGACCCAGTCGGGTCCGGTTCCTCCCAGCGGATTGGTGGCCGCGATGTCCGTGCCCAGCGCGCTGGTGCCGCGCACGAACTCGATCGGCGCGACCAGGCTGCCGCTGCAGGTTCCCGCGGCGGTGGAGTCCATGCGAAAGGTCCAGGCCCTGACCCTCTCGGTGAGGTTGCCCAGTGCGCACCCCGGCGAGCTCAGGTTCAGCGTCGGCGTGCCGCTGGAAACGATGGACACGCCGTCGGTGGCCCCGCTCGATGAGACCATCGGCTTCTGGTTCGTCCCCCCCAGCACGAGTCCACCGCCCAGTCTGGCGCCGCGGCCGGTGGCGGTGCAGGAAAAGCTCAGCGACAGGGTTCCGCCCCAGAGCGCCGAGCCGGCCGCGAGCGACGCCGGCACGACGATGCGCGCCGGCGTCGGGATCAACTGCGCGAAACTTCCCACCGTGCAGCGCATGGTCGCGCGCGCCGCGCACACGCCGGGCGCAAGCCCGCCCAGGCCGAGCAGCAGCGCCCCCAGGCGCCGGCCCGTCATCGGGCGGCAGCCGGCGTCCACGGCCGGCACACGGCGCCGCGCAAGCGCAGGGGCAGTCGCCCCGGGGGCGCGCGCGGCAATCGGTAGTCGATGCGACAGGTCTGGCGCGCCGCGTCTCCCCAACGCACCAGCAGCCATCCAGCGTGCTGCACCAGGTGCGCGTCGATGCGGCTTCCCTGGCCCACGTAACCCACCCGATGGCGCCGCGCGTCGAACACCTGCGCGGCGAAGGGCAGCGCGGAGCCGTCGGCCTGCCGCCCGGACACCAGCACCCAGCGCCCGCGCTGCGCCCGCAGCCGGACCTCGACCACCGCGCCGGCACGCGGAATCACCCGCGCCGACGTATGCCGCAGCAGCGCGGCCCCGGTGGGATCGATACCCACCGTGTCCACCGCGTAGGGCGTCAGATAGGTGGCGACGCCGTAGCCGCGGGAGTCGATGCGCGAGCCGCCGCCACCGACCACCGCGGCACCCTGCGCGCCATCGGCCTCGACAAGCGCGATGGTGTCGCCCAGGAAGGGTGTAAAGATGAGCCCGCCGCCGAAGGCCACCACGCCACCATTGGCGCTGAACGACAGCGATCTCGTCGCCCCGCCGTCGCCCCAGCCCCGCGTGGCCGATGCTCCGAAGCTCCCACCCGAGCCGCGCCAGGCGGCATCGACGGCGGCGTTGCGCGAGCCGGCGCCGGCCGTTCCCTGGGCCCCGTAGCTGAACTGCTGATCGCGGCCGCGGGTGCCCGCCAGGGACCACTGCGCGGAATTCGCGCCGGAGGCGTCATGCAGGACGCCGAAACTGGCGCTCGCGGCCCCGGGCTCGGCCCCCAGCGGCAGGGACACGGAGATCTGCAGTGCATTGCCCGCGCCGAGGCCGCCGCTGCCGAGCTGACGGCTGAGCGACACCGTCAGTTGCATCGGTCCCAGGCTGCGCACATAACCCCACTGGAAAGTGCTCTGGCGCTGTGCCTGTTCCCAGTAGCGGGTGCTGCTGCCGCTGAAGTACATGGAAGCGCCCGATCCGAGGGCTCGCGTGAAACCGAGCTGGACCTGGTCGCGCACGCGCTGGGCGGCGCTCACCGCGACGCCGGCGTCCCCGGCCGCCCGCGGCACGGCCAGGGCATCCTGCAGGCCGTAGTAGCCGGGGGACGTGCGCCAGGCGCTCAGGTTCAGCGCGCCGGCTCCGAGCACGAGGCTCCATATCCCACGCACACGACGACCCCGGCGTTCGCCCAGCCACGGATGCGCGAAGCGCGCATCGCTGAAGTCCAGTTCGAAGGCGCCGGCCCGGGTGTTGGTCGCGGCGCCGAGCAGGGCCGCGTGGTAGCCCCGCGCGGCGACGATCCCGGCCTCGCCGGTGAGCGTGTCGTCGATCCCGTACAGCACGCTGCCCAGCATCGCGGGCATGCCGGCGCCGCCGGCGCTGCCCCGCAGGCGGCCGGCCACCCATTGGTAGCTGGCATGGCCGGAGCGCTGCAATTGCGGCACATCCGACATGGGCACCGTGAAGCGGCTGCTGCGTCCGTCCAGCGTGCGCACCGTGACCTGCAGCGCTCCGCCGGCGGCCGGCGCGTACAGGTCGTCGATCTCGAAGGCTCCGGCGGGTACCGAAGTCTGATACAGCAGCACGCCGTTTTGCGACACTCGCACCGTCGAAGGAGCGGCCGCGAATCCGTGGATCACCGGCGCGTAGCCCTGAAGCGACGCGGGCTGCATGCGCGCATCGCTGGCCAGCGCGATGCCCCGGAATCCCACGCTGTCGAACAGCTGGCCGTCGCTCTGCCCCTGCCCGAGCAGCACATAGCCGCCCAGGCGCGCGAGATCGTGGCGCAGGTTGCTGCGCGAGCTGCTGTAGTGCAGACCCTGCCCCGTCGTGCCGTCCAGGGTTCCCGCATGGCGCAACTGCCAGGCGCCCAGGTTGAGTCCCCCGGCCAGCCCCAGGAAGACCTGCGTGGGCTCGCCACCACCCTCGGCGCCGTGGCTGCGCACGGCATTGAACTGGTAGTTCAGACGACCCGCCACGATGCCGTCGCTCCACGAGCGCGCAGACACCCAGCCGCGCGGCCGGTGTTCGAGCAGCACCGCGGGGGCCGTGATGTCCACGCGCAGACGCGACAGGTCGAAGCGTGCGTGCAGACCCCGGGCGATGCGCTCGGGAGGCAGGCAATCCGGCGCCGCCTCGCCCGCCAGCCAGACGCGCGCCGATGCGCGCAGATGGCGCGGCGACAGGTCCAGCCGGCGCAGCAGTCCGCGATCCAGGCATACGGTACCGCGCGCGCCCGGGGACGTCCCGCCGACACGCATGTCGCGCCTGTCCAGATACGCGCCGTTGAAATACACCACGCTGGAATAGATCCCCGCCGGCACGGGATGGGAACGCTCGAACTCCGACACGTCGCGCGCGCCCTGGCCGCCTCCGAACACCAGCCGCGGATCGAAGCGCACCCGCGGCGCGGGCGACGCGCAGGCTGCGACGATGCCGAGCGCGCAGATCCACGCCGCCACGCCCGCCCGCCATCCGGCGTGACCGCGGCGCGAACGGCCATGCGAAACGGGACCGGGACGCGATCGCGAGCGCACGGCGGGCGCCTTTCACGGCGCGAGCGACTCGTGCGCATGCACCAGGGCTCCGTAATCGTTGATCACCGCGTAACGCACCGAACGAACCCTCGGCGAAGGGGGCACCCGCCAACGCGCCGCGCCGAAGGGCAGCGCGGTTCCCTGTAGGTGCTGCGCCACCACCCGCGCGCCGGCCTGGCAACGCAAATCCACGATGGCGATCGCGTAGGCGGTGGGGTTGTCCGCTACCACGCTGCATTGGCCCGCGCGGCAGATCTCGCGCCAGCGCAGCGCGCGCATGGCCTCTTCGGGGTTGCCGTGCAGGGCGGCCGGCCGGTACAGCAGCTTGATGCGGGTGCGCACCGCGAACTGGATGTAGTTGCGCCCCGGCTCGGTTCGCGGTCGGGGAGGGATGTCCACCACGTTGAGCCAGAACACGCTTTCGCGATCGGCCGGCAGCGGCGGACCGGTGAACACCACGCTCAGCGCCTGGCTCTTCCCGGGATCGATGCGGGCCATCGGCGGCGTGAGCACGAAGGGAACCCGGATGTCCTGGGGCGGTGCCTCGGCATCGCCGGCGTCGATCCAGGCCTGCATCAGCGCCGGCTGCTTGCCGACGTTGAGCACCCCGATGCGTACCTGGTGAGCCACCGCGGGGTAGATCAACCGGGTGCCGGTGAGCACCAGCGCGCCCGGCGCCTGCGGCGCGCCCGCGCCGAGCAGGGCCAGCAGCAGCGCCAGTCGCCAGGCACCCGCCCGGTGCCGCCCGCGCTTGTACCGCGCCATGGTTCGCGCCCCGTGCACCGGCACCACCGCGCTACTGGTACACGACGGAATAGGTGACCTGGGAGCTATAGGTCCCAGCGGTGGCGGCACCACCCGCCGCCGAGTACTGCACCAGGAAGGTGTCGGTGCCCGCGCTGCCGCTCAGCGCCGCCACCGTGGCGCCTTGCGAGCCGCTGGGCTTGCTCATGTTGATCGCCGTTCCGTCGGCGTTGGTGAAGCACACCTCGACGTTGGAGGGACTGGTCGTGGCCGTGTTCTTCAGACACCCCGTGCTCGCGTCGACGTTGGCGCTGGCCTCGAAGTACATGGTCGCGCTGACCAGGCCGGCGGAACAGGCCGAATAGCTGACGGTCACCGCGGTGGCGCCGGCCACCGCGCCGGCGGGCAGCGCCGCCGTCGACACCGTCGGCAGGGTCACGGTCAGGTTGGGTGCGCCGGCGTTGATGGTGCAGGTGTTGGCGGTCACCTGCCCGTTGACCGTGATGGTGCCGTCGCTGGCCCGCGCGCTCATCGGGGCCAGCCCAGCCCCCGCCAACAACAGCGACGCGATCGCCTGCGGCCAGCGCCGCCGTGCCTGAAGTGTCCTGATGCCCATATCGATCCCCCGGCGGATACGGCGCGGACCGATGCGCGGCACGGCGCAGCATGGCTGTGTCCCTGCCCGGTCCCCGCCGATCCGATGCCTGAAAGCGCGCGAATTCACGCCCTCAAACCATCTTATGTTCAGGGTCGTTAATCTCCCGCCAGAGCTTGCGCACTCCGGTGTTAGGCCCCGACGCCGCCCGCCGCGAGACCAGTCGCCGGCGGCCAGGGCGCATGTGCGAAACTTCGACGTTGCCGGGCCCCGCCGCCCGTGCCCATCGCCCGATCTCCATGTCCCATCCACAGCCCATCGCCGACGATACGCTCGCCCGCCACACGCCCATGATGCAGCAGTACCTGCGCATCAAGGCCGAGCACCCCGAGCACCTGCTGCTCTACCGCATGGGGGACTTCTACGAACTGTTCTACGCCGACGCGGAAAAGGCCGCGCGCCTGCTCGACCTCACGCTGACCCGGCGCGGGCAGTCGGCGGGGGAGCCCATCGTCATGGCCGGCGTGCCCGTGCAGGCGCTGGACAACTACCTGGCCAAGCTGGTGCGCCTGGGCGAATCGGTGGCCATTTGCGAGCAGATCGGCGACCCCGCCACCAGCAAGGGGCCGGTGGAGCGCCGCGTGGAGCGCGTGGTCACGCCGGGCACGCGCCTGCAGGACGGGCTGCTCGACGAGCGCAGCGATTGCGCGCTGCTGGCCGTGGCGCCCGCAGCCTCGCGGCGCCAGCAGGACATCGGGCTGGCCTGGCTGGTGCTGTCCAGCGGCGCGCTGCGCCTGGCGCAGTGCCGCGCGGACGAACTCGGTGCCTGGCTTTCGCGCATCCAGCCGGCCGAGGTGTTGTGGCCGGCCGGTGAGACCATGCCCGGGCTGCTGCAGGATCTGCCGGTGACCCTGCGCGCGCCCTGGCAGTTCGACACCGACGCCGGGCTGCAGCACTTGCGCCGTGCGCTGGCCGTGCATGACCTTGGCGCCTTCGGAGCCGAGGGCCTGCCCCGCGCGCATGCCGCGGCGGCCGCGCTGCTCGGATACGCGCAGCAGACCCAGGGGCGCGAACTCGCCCATCTGGCCGAACTGCAGGTCGAGCGCTTCGAGGACTGCGTGCTGCTGGACGCGAACGCGCAGCGCAACCTGGAGTTGTTCAGCACCCTGCGCGGCGAGCCCTCGCCCACCTTGCTGTCGGTGCTCGACAGTTGCGCCACCTCGGCGGGCAGCCGCCTGCTGCGCGCCTGGGTGGCGGCGCCGCCGCGCGACCAGGCGGTGGCGCGCGCCCGCCACGCCGCGGTGGCCGCGCTGCAGCGGCAGGGTTTCGAGGCCTTGCGCGAGGAGCTTCGCGGCATCGCGGACCTGGAGCGAATCGCCGCGCGCACCGCGCTGCAGCAGGTGCGCCCGCGCGAGCTCTCGGCGCTGCGCGACACCCTGCAGCGCCTGCCCCGGGTGGCCGACAGCGTGCAGGAACCGGACCCGATGCTCGAGGAACTGCGCGCGGCGCTGATCCCCGGGCAGGCCGGGCTGGAACTGCTGCAGCGCGCGCTGGCCGAAAGCCCCGCGCTGAACCTGCGCGACGGCGGCGTGTTCGGCGACGGATTCGACCCGGAGCTGGACGAACTGCGCGCCATCGGGCGCGACTGCAGCTCCTTCCTGCTGGAGATGGAAGCACGCGAGCGGGCGCGCACCGGCATCGCCAATCTGCGCGTGCTCTACAACAAGGTGCACGGCTTCGCCATCGAGGTCACGCACGGCCAGGCCGACAAGGTGCCCGACGACTATCGCCGGCGCCAGACCCTGAAGGGCTCGGAGCGCTACATCACGCCCGAGCTCAAGGCCTTCGAGGACAAGGCACTGTCGGCGCAGGAACGCTCGCTGGCGCGCGAGCGCGCGCTGTGGGGCGAGTTGCTGCAGGCGCTGCAGCCGGCGGTGGCGCCCTGGCAGCGCGCCGCGCGCGCGCTGGCGCGCCTGGACGTGCTGGCGGCGCTGGCCGAGCGCGCGCGCACCTGGGACTGGGTGTGCCCCGAACTGTCGAACCTTCCGGGCATCGAGATCCGTGCCGGGCGCCACCCGGTGGTGCAGGCCCAGGTGGAGCGTTTCGTGCCCAACGACTGCGTGCTGCTTCCCGGCAGCCGCACCCACATCATCACCGGGCCCAACATGGGCGGCAAGTCGACCTACATGCGCCAGACGGCGTTGATCGCCCTGCTCGCCTGCATGGGCAGCTTCGTGCCGGCGTCGAGCGCGCGCATCGGTCCGCTGGATGCGATCCACACCCGCATCGGGGCTTCCGACGACGTGGCGGGCGGACGCTCCACCTTCATGGTGGAAATGAGCGAGGCCGCCTCCATCCTGCGCAGCGCCGGGCCGGACAGCCTGGTGCTGATGGACGAGATCGGCCGCGGCACCTCCACCTTCGACGGCCTGGCGCTGGCCCTGGCGATCGCCGCCCATCTGCACGAGCGCTGCCGCAGCTACACGCTGTTCGCCACCCATTACTTCGAGCTCACCGACTTTCCCGCGCATCATCCGCAGGCGCTGAACCTGCACGTCAGCGCCGCCGAGCACGAGGCGGGCATCGTGTTCCTGCACGAGGTGCAGCCCGGCCCCGCCAGCCGCAGCTACGGCGTGCAGGTGGCCCAGCTCGCCGGCATGCCGGCCGCCGTGCTGCGCGACGCCCGCCAGCGCCTGCAGGCGCTGCAGCAGGCCCAGGCCGAGCGCCTGGACCAGCTCGACCTGTTCGGCGTCGCCACGCAGGAGCCGCCGCCCGACGAAGCCCTCGTCGCGCCCGACCCGGCCGCGCGGGACTTGCTGCGCGAACTGGCCGAGCTGGACTGCGACGCCCTCAGCCCCCGCGACGCGCTGGAACAGCTGTACCGGCTGTGCGGCCGCGCGCGCGCCGCGGACGTCTGAGGCCGGAGCCCGTCATGCCATCCACCCCAGGGCGCGATCTGCTGGTGTTCGCGCACGCGAACGGCTTCCCCGCCCCTTGCTACCGCGTCCTGCTCGATCTGCTGGGACACCATTTCGACCTGCGCGCTCCCGACATGCTCGGACATGCGCCGCGCTTTCCCGTCAGCGACAACTGGCCCCGCCTGCTCGACGAACTCTCGAGCTTCGTGCATGCCCAGCGCGACGGGCGACGGGTGATCCTGGTCGGCCATTCGCTGGGCGGCCTGCTCGGGCTGATGCTGGCCGCGGCGCATCCCGACTGGCTGCGCGCGCTGGTGCTGCTGGACTCCCCGGTGGTGGACGGCTGGCGCGCCGCGCTGCTGTGGGCCTCCAAGCGCAGCGGACTGATCTGGCGGGCCGGCCCGGCCTCGCTGGCGCTGCGCCGCCGACGCGTCTGGCCCGACGTGGACGCGGTGCGCGAGCATCTGGGCGCCAAGGCGCCGTTCGCCGCCTGGGACCCGCGCATGCTGGAGGACTACGCGCGCGCCGGCACCGTGGAGCGCGACGGTGCACGCGCGCTGCGCTTCGAACCCGAGGTCGAGGCGAGCATCTACGCCACGCTGCCGCACCACCTGGCGCGCCTGGGACTGCGCCGCGCCGGCGTGCCCATCGGGTTCATCGGCGGCACCGAGTCGCGCGAACTGGCCATGGCCGGCATGCGCGCCACGCGCCGCCTGGTCGGCCCCCACCTGCGCTGGATGGAAGGCGGCAGCCACCTGTTTCCCTTCGAGCAGCCGCAGGCCACCGCGCGCACCATCCTGGAATTGCTGCGCGAACTGGGTGCCGCGCCGGGCCCGGACGGGCCAGCCCGAGGCGACGCCGCCCAGCTTCCTATAATGCCGATTTCCCGGTCCGATACGGCGTCATGACCCAATACGTTTTCGTCACCGGTGGCGTGGTTTCCAGCCTGGGCAAGGGCATCGCGGCCGCCTCGCTGGCCGCGATTCTCGAGTCGCGCGGCATCAACGTCACCCTGATCAAGCTCGACCCCTACATCAACGTCGACCCGGGAACGATGTCCCCGTTCCAGCACGGGGAAGTGTTCGTCACCGACGACGGTGCCGAGACCGATCTCGACCTCGGGCACTACGAGCGCTTCATCCGCCGCTCCATGCGGCGCAGCAACAACTTCACCACCGGGCAGATCTACGAAAGCGTGATCCGCAAGGAACGGCGCGGCGAATACCTGGGCAAGACGGTGCAGGTGATCCCGCACGTGACCAACGAGATCCAGGAATTCATCCGCCGCGGCGCCGGCGAGGGCGGCCCGGACGAGGCCCAGGTGGCCATCGTGGAAATCGGCGGCACGGTGGGCGACATCGAGTCCCTGCCCTTCCTCGAGGCGGTGCGCCAGATGAGCCTGCGCATGCCGCGCCACCACAGCGCCTTCGTGCATCTGACGCTGGTTCCCTTCATTCCGGCCGCCGGCGAGCTCAAGACCAAGCCGACCCAGCACAGCGTGCAGAAGCTGCGCGAGATCGGGATCACCGCCGACGCGCTGCTGTGCCGCGCCGACCGTCCGATCCCCGACGACGAGCGCGAGAAGATCTCGCTGTTCGCCAACCTGCCGCAAGAGGCCGTGATCTCGGTGTGGGACGCCGACAGCATATACAAGATCCCGCGCATGCTGCACGAGCAGGGCCTGGACGCGCTGATCTGCGACAAGCTCAAGCTGCAGGGCGGTCCGGCCGATCTGTCGGCCTGGGACGCGCTGGTGCAGGTCGAGGCCCACCCGCGCCACCACGTGCGCATCGCCATGGTGGGCAAGTACACCGACTTGTCGGACTCCTACAAGTCGCTCAACGAGGCGCTGCGCCACGCGGCGCTGAAGAATGCCTCCCGCGTGGACATCGCCTATCTCGACTCGGAGACCCTGGCCGAGGACAACATCGACCAGCTCGGCCGCTTCGACGCCATCCTGGTGCCCGGCGGCTTCGGCAAGCGCGGCATCGAGGGCAAGGTGCTGGCGGCCCGCTATGCGCGCGAGAACGCCATCCCCTACCTGGGCATCTGCCTGGGCATGCAGGTGGCCACCATCGAGTACGCGCGCAACAAGGCGGGCCTGCAGGGCGCCAACAGCACCGAGTTCGACCCCGCGACGCCACACCCGGTGATCGCGCTGATCAGCGAATGGAAGGACCGCAGCGGCGTGGTGCACGAGCGCAACGCCGAGTCCGACCTGGGCGGCACCATGCGCCTGGGCGCGCAGGAGGCACGCGTGCAGTCCGGCACGCTGGCCCACCGGATCTACGGCGACGTGGTCAACGAACGCCACCGCCACCGCTACGAGGCCAACGTCGAGTATCTCGACGCGCTGCAAAGGGCCGGGCTGGTGATTTCCGCCTACACCACGCGCGAGCACCTCACCGAAATCGTCGAACTGCCGCAAAGCGTGCACCCCTGGTTCATGGGCGTGCAGTTCCACCCCGAGTTCAAGTCCACGCCGCGCGACGCGCATCCCTTGTTCGACGCCTACGTGCGCGCCGCGCTGGCGCATCACCAGGCGCGGGCCGGGGCGACCAGCACGGCCGAGACCTGAGCCCGCTGCCCCTGGAGCCCCCGATGCAACTGTGCGGATTCGAGGTCGACAACCACCGCCCGCTGTTCCTGATCGCCGGCACCTGCGTGATCGAGAGCCGGCAACTGGCGCTGGACACGGCCGGCGAGCTCAAGGCCATGTGCGCCGAACTCGGCGTGCCCTTCATCTACAAGTCCTCCTTCGACAAGGCCAACCGCTCGTCCACCAAGTCCTTCCGCGGCCTCGGCATGGAACAGGGCCTGGCCATCCTCGACGAGGTGCGGCGCCAGATCGGCGTGCCGGTGCTCACCGACGTGCACGAGGACACGCCGCTGGACGAAGTGGCCAGCGTGGTCGACGTGCTGCAGACCCCGGCCTTCCTGTGCCGCCAGACCAACTTCATCCAGAACGTGGCGCGCCAGGGCAAGCCGGTGAACATCAAGAAGGGCCAGTTCCTCGCCCCCTGGGACATGGGCAACGTGGTGGACAAGGCGCGCGCCGTGGGCAACCAGCAGATCATGGTGTGCGAACGCGGCGTGAGCTTCGGCTACAACACCCTGGTGTCCGACATGCGCGGCCTGGCCGTGATGCGCGACACCGGTTGCCCGGTGGTGTTCGACGCCACCCACTCGGTGCAGCAGCCCGGCGGGCTGGGCGAGCGCTCGGGCGGCCAGCGCGAATTCGTGCCCGTGCTGGCGCGCGCGGCGGTGGCGGCCGGCGTGGCCGGCGTGTTCGCCGAGACCCACCCCGACCCGGAGCGCGCGCTGTCCGACGGGCCCAACGCCATGCCCCTGCGCCACATGCGCGCCCTGCTCGAAGACCTCTGCGCCATCGACGCGGTGGTCAAGCGCCGCGACTACCTCGAACAGCAGCTGCGCTGAGCGCAGCTGCGAGCCCCGCCCCGAAACCTCCACAGGAAACCCCATGAGTGCCATCGTCGACCTGAACGCCCGCGAGATCCTCGACAGCCGCGGCAACCCCACCGTGGAATGCGACGTCGTGCTGGAAACCGGATTCCTCGGGCGCGCCGCCGTGCCCTCGGGCGCCTCCACCGGCACGCGCGAGGCCGTCGAGCTGCGCGACGCCAACCCCCAGCGCTTCGGCGGCAAGGGCGTGCTGCGCGCGGTGGAGCACATCAACACCGAGATCACCGAGGCCGTGATGGGCCTGGACGCCTCCGAGCAGACCTTCCTCGACCGCACGCTGATCGAGCTCGACGGCAGCGCCAACAAGTCGCGCCTGGGGGCCAACGCGCTGCTGGCCGTGAGCATGGCGGTGGCCAAGGCGGCCGCCGAGGAAGCCGGCGTGCCGCTGTACCAGTACCTGGGCGGCTTCGCGGCCTGCGAGCTGCCGGTGCCGATGATGAACGTG
>JAKBNS010000271.1 GCA_021830925.1 Pseudomonadota bacterium
GGCGGCGCTGGCCGCGGCGGCCGGCGCGGCCGCGCTGGCCTGCGCCACCGGGGCGATGCGCTGGTCGGTGGAGGCCTGCGTGCCCACCGCCTCGGAGGAGGCGGGCGGCTCGGTCTCGCTGGCGATGAAGTGGGCGATCAGCACCAGGATGATCACAGGCACCGCGAAGCCCACCAGCAGGATCACGATCAGCTTGCGCAGCGTGGGCGCGAAGGGCAGGGCCCCGGTCGAAGCGTCGGCGGGCGCGGCATGGCCCTTGGAGTGATTGGAGTCGTGTGCGCTCATGGTCGGTGCAAAAAGGTCGCGAATGGCCCGGCCCCCGCGAGGGCCGCGCCGCAGTTGCGGTGTGCATGATAGGACGCCCGCACAGCCATGGGCACGCGCGGCGCCCTGCTGCGCCGCCGCATGTGCGCGGAGTTGACGACCATCAGCACCTTGCGGGCCCCGTCGTGGCAGGCCCGGCGCGCCGCGGCGGCGTGCCCGGCACCTGGCGCGCGCACGCCGCCGCGCTGTCCCACGGGGTGTGCAAGGCGTTACACTGTCGGTTTGGCCCGGAGCCCGCCTCCGGCGCCATGCGCCCGTAGCTCAGTGGATAGAGTATCGGCCTCCGAAGCCGAGGGTCGCTGGTTCGATCCCAGCCGGGCGCGCCAATTTCCATAAGACGAACATGCAGTTGCAGGCCCCGCCATCGAGCGGGGCTTTTTGTTTTGGGCTTCGCGGCGCTTCTCATTTCCCCGTTGTCCAATCAGTAGCCGGCTTCTTCGGGGTGTCGGAAGGTCAAGCCATGTCTACCTTCCAGGAAGCGGACGGACGGTTGTCGCCAAGGTGCTCGGCATCTGCCGGGAACGCCACGACGGGTTCGACTGATCGCTTCCCGGCAGCTCGGTGCTTCGAGAGCGCCCCAGGGCCGGGCTGCGCTCAGCCCGTTCCACCTCGCAGCCTGCAAGCTGCTCGGATTCGGCAGGCGCGCGGCTGTGCGCAGGCACAGCCGCTGGTCCCGCCTCATCCCCCGTGGGGGTCGAGAAAACTTGGGGCGGCCCTGCGTTTTCTCGAGAGCCGATCGCCATCGAACGACTGGCCGGAGGTGTCGTCCCCTGCGCCGCGGGCGGGAGCCGTCGAGCGGACACTCAGGTCATCGCGACATGGGCCGACCCGATGTCGCGCATGGTGCGTCGTATGACGTCGAGGAAGCTCTGCAGGATCGGGCGCGCCGAGCGCGTGGGATAGGCGATGCAGATCTGGTAGGGCTCCAGGCGCGGTTCCGAGGAATGCGCCACGATCGCCCCGCGTCGCAGATCGCCCTCCACGACGCACAGGGGAAGAATGCTCAACGCGGTGCCGGAGGCGATGAGCCGGATCAGCGTGGCCATGTCGTTGCAGGTGTTGTGCGCGGGGGGCGTTGCGCCCGAGGCGTCGAACCAGTCCAGGATCGTGCGGCTGAGCGGCGACGTCATGGGCAGGCTGATGATGCGCCGGCCCTTGAGGTCGCTGCCGCGGATGTGGCGGGGGACCTGGGTGGAGGCGGCCGACAGCCACGCGATGTCGTAGGTGGCCAGGGGCTCCACGTGCACACCGCGGCGCAGGTTGCCGGCCAGCAGCACCGCCACGTCCAGGTTGCCCGCATTCATGGCCGCGGCCAGGTTGTTGCTGTCCGAGATGGTCACGTCCACGCTCAGGCTGGGCAGGCGCCTTTCGGTCTGCGCCAGCACCGAGGGCAGGAAGGCCAGCGCGAAGGTGTTGGAGGCGCCGAGGCGGATGACTTCGCGCCCGCTGGGGCCGGACTCGAGTTGTTCGTCCATGGCGTCGAGCAGGGCCAGCACCCGCTCGACCTGCGGCAGCATGGAGCGGCCCGCCGGCGTGAGCCGCGGACCTCCGCGGCCCTGGCGCTCGAACAGGCGCTGGCCGAGCGCGTGCTCGACGTCGCGCATGCGTAGCGACACGGTGGGCTGGGTCACGCCCAGGGAGTCGGCCGCGGCCTGGAAGGAACCCAGGCGCGCGATCGCGGCAAAGGCTTCGAGCTGGGCCAGGGTGTAGTGCTTCATGGCGTGATTCCGGGGAAGATCCAAAACATTGGAAAAGCTTATGAGAAAAGGCCGTAAATTCCAATTGGACGGGGCATTTTGGGAAACCTATATTGCAAAAGCCTATGCAATCTCCCCGAAATTCCCCCTCGTCCATGCATCCCTCCCTGCCTGCATTCCAGCCTGGCGCCATCTCGCCCAGCGTGCCAGTGCTCGGCGTGGATTGCCATGCCCACGTGATGCGCGTGGGCGCGAAGCTCGATCCGCTGCGCCATTCCGAGCCCCGGCGCGACGTGCATGTCGATGAATTCCTGCGTCTGCTGGATGCCCATGGCCTGTCGCATGGCGTGCTCACCCAGCCCAGTTTCTACGGCACCGACAACAGCCTGGTGCTCGAAGCCCTGGCCCAGGCCCCGCAGCGCCTGCGCGGCACGGTGATCGTCGACCCGGGCATCGCCGAGGCCGAACTCCAATCCCTGAGCCGACGCCAAGTGGTCGGCGTGCGCCTGAACTGGATCCGCCGGCACTCCAGGCCCGATGTCGGTTCTGCCTCCTTCCGCGCATTCCTGGCACGCGTGGCCGCGGTCGGACTGCATGTGGAGATCTACCTGGAAGGGCCCGCGCTGGCGCAGGTGCTGCCGCATCTGCGCGCCAGCGGAGCCCGTGTGGTGGTCGACCACTTTGGCGCGCCCGACCCGGCGCTGGGCATCGCCTGCCCCGGGTTCCGCCAGTTGCTCGAGGGCGTGGCCGCCGGTGACACCTGGGTGAAGCTGTCCGCGCCCTACCGCCTGGGAGGAGTCGATCCCCAGGCCTGCGTCGACGCACTGCTGGGGGCCGGAGGGCCCGGGCAGTTGCTGTGGGCCAGCGACTGGCCCTGGGTTTCGCACGAGGACGAGCACAGCTACGCGGGCTGCCTGCGGGCCCTGGAGCAGTGGGTTCCCGACAAGGCGCAGCGACAGGCCATTCTCGCAACCTCGCCGCGGGAGCTCATGGGCCTGCCCTAGTGCCCCGGGCCCCGTCCACCCGCATACGCCATGCGCAGGGCAAGCTCCCTGCCATCCACGAAGCAAGCAAGGAGACAAGACGTGAACCACGACATCGCAGGACATCCCGCGATCGACCCCCTGGACATCCAGGGGCGCATCGATCGCTTGCCGCCATCACCGGTCATGACCCTGTACATGGTGCTGATCAGCCTGGGCGTGTTCTGGGACACCTACATGCTGTACTCGATCGGTCCGCTGTCCTTTCACTTCCTGGCCTCGCATGGGCAGCACGCTCTGGCCACGCGGATTCCCACGATGCTGTTCCTCGGCACCTTCATCGGCGCGCTCTCGCTCGGGCGCATGGCCGACAGGATCGGCCGCGGTCGCGCCTTCACGTTGAACCTCGGGCTGCTGGCCTTCGGAGCGGTGGCCGCCACGCTGGCGCCGCTGGGGCCGGTGTTCCTGCTGGCGATTTTCATCGCCGGGCTCGGTACCGGAGCGGAGATTCCGCTTTCGGTCACCTACATGCAGGAAATCGCGCCGTCGAGGCGGCGCGGACGCATGAGTTCGCTCATGCTGACCTTCGGATTCTGCGGGGGCACGGTCGGCGGGCTGCTGACCTGGTGGCTGAGCCGCGCCGGGCACCTGCCCTTGCCGGGCTATCGGATCGCGTTGGCGATCGCCGCGCTCGGCGCCATCGTGTCCGTGTTCCTGCGCCTGATCGTTCCCGAGTCGCCGCGCTGGCTGGAGCGCGCCGGACGAGCGGCCGAGGCCCAGGCCGCCATGCAGCGCATCGAGCGCGCGGCCGGCGGCAGCGCCGCAGTGGTCGGCGCGGCCGCTTCCAAGGCAGCGCCGGCCGCCGGGGCGGGGCTCGCCGAGGAGCGCGGCTCCACGCTGGATCTGTTCCGCACGGGGTACCTGCGCAGGACCTTGAGCGCCTGGATCATCGAGTTCTTCCAGGGTTTCGGGTCCTACGGCTTCACCACCTTCGTTCCCATCATCCTGTATGCGCGCGGCTTCACGCTGCTGCACGCGCTGGGGTACACGGCGCTGATCCAGATCTCCTATCCGGTCGGAACCTACCTTTCTTCCTTCGTCACCGACCGCTTTCCACGCAAGTGGGGGATCGCCGGCTTCTATCTGCTCAACATGCTGGCCGGCCTGGGCTTTTACCTCTCATCCTCGTCCACGCTGGTGGTCGTGTTCGGCTTTCTGACGGAAATGCTGATCTTCATGGATGGCCCGTTGCTGCACACCTACGAGGCGGAGATCTACCCCACGCCGCTGCGCGGCCGGGGCTCCGCCACGGCCTTCTCGGTGAGTCGCCTGGGCGGCTTCCTGGCTCCGGTGGTCGCCGGGATCGTGGTGGCCCGATTCGGCACCCATGCCGCCGGCCCCTATCTGATCGTCATGGCCGCCGGAAGCTGGCTGCTGTGCGCGCTGGTCGCGGCCGTGCTGGCCGTGGACACCAGCGGAGCCAGCCTGGAGCAACTCGAACTGCAGGCCGGACAGGCGCTTGTGCGCAACTGAGTCTGCACGCGGTGCCCACACCGCGGTCATGGGATGCAGGGGCAGGTCGACTGGATCCAGTGCTTGCTGTATGGTCCCTGGAACCAGGGTCCGGCCCAGTGACCCGGGAGCAACCCATGAGCAAAGCCAAGGCAGCAGGGGCGGCGGTGCCGCCCATCGGCATCGCCGCCACCGGCGTGCGCACCGAGACCGACTCCATGGGCAGCGTCGAGGTGCCGGCGAACCGCTACTGGGGCGCGCAGACCCAGCGCAGCCTGCAGCACTTTGCGATCGGCGACGAGCGCATGCCCAAGCGTCTGTACCACGCCTACGGCTACGTGAAAAAGGCCGCGGCGCTGGTCCACCAGGCAGCAGGGCGCCTGGATGCGAAGCGCGCCGGGGCGATCGTGCAGGCGGCCGACGAGGCCATCGCCGGGCTGCTCGACGCCGAGTTCCCGCTGTACGTCTGGCAGACCGGCTCGGGCACGCAGACCAACATGAACGTCAACGAGGTGCTGGCCAACCGGGCCACGCAGATCCTCGGCGGCGCCGTCGGTTCCAAGGACCCGGTGCACCCGAACGATCACGTGAACCTGGGGCAGTCCTCCAACGACACCTTCCCCACGGCCATGCACGTGGCCACGCTGCTGGCCATCGACCAGGAACTGCTGCCCCGGGTGCAGGCGCTGGCCGGCTGCATCGAGCACAAGGCCGCGCGATGGATGGACGTGGTCAAGACCGGGCGCACCCACCTGCAGGACGCCACGCCGCTGACCGTGGGACAGGAATGGTCCGGCTACGCGCACCAGATCCGCGACGCGCTGCGCAACCTCGATGCGGCCAGGCGGGGCCTGTACGAACTGGCCGCCGGCGGTACCGCGGTGGGCACGGGGCTGAACGCGCCCGCGCACTTCGGGCGCGACATCGCCGCCCGGCTGGCCGAACTGACCGGCCTGCCCCTGGTCACCGCGCCGAACAAGTTCGCCGCCCAGGGCTCGCTGGACGCGATGGTCCACATCATGGGCGCCTTGCGCGGCCTCGCCGTGGCGTTGATGAAAGTCGCCAACGACATGCGCTGGCTGGCATCGGGGCCGCGCTGCGGCCTGGGCGAGCTGATCCTGCCTGCCAACGAGCCCGGCTCGTCCATCATGCCCGGCAAGGTCAACCCGACCCAGTGCGAGGCGATGGTCATGGTGTGCATCCAGGTCATCGGGCTGGACAATGCCGTGGCCTTCGCGGGCAGTCAGGGGAACTTCGAGCTCAACGCGATGCGCCCGATCATCATCGACAACGTGCTTCGTGCCTTGCGCATCCTGGGGGATGCGAGCGAGAAATTCCACGAATATTCGGTGCGCGATACCCAGCTCGACCGCGCGCGCATCGAGACCCTGGTCGGGCAGTCGCTGATGCTCGTGACGGCCCTGTCGCCGATCGTCGGCTACGACCAGGCTGCGGCCATCGCCCACCTGGCCCACGAGCAAGGGCTGAGCCTGCGCGAGGCGGCCCTGCAGTCGGGTCTGATCGATGCCAAGCGCTTCGACGCCGCGGTCCGCCCCGAGGCCATGGTGGGGCGGGGGCTGGCGGGAAGCTGAGGCCGTGCGTGGCGCGGCGTGCCGCGCGCGGTTTCAGCGCCAGTCGTCGGCGACCGCGAGGCCCTGGAAGGCGGGCCGGGAGAACAGGTAGCCCTGGAACAGCGAGACGCCTTCGTGCAGGAAGAAATCGCGCTCGCCCGGGGTCTCGATGCCCTCGACCACCAGCGCGATGCCAAGTTCCTGGGCCAGGCGCACGGTGGACCGGGCGATGGCCTGGCGCGCGGGCTGGGTGTCGACGTTGCGCACCAGGTCCATGTCCAGCTTGATCAGGTCGGGCTGGAAATCCGCCAGCAGGCGCAACCCGGCGTAACCGGCCCCGAAATCGTCGATGGCCGTCAAGAAGCCCTGGCGGCGGTACTCGCGCAGGATCTCGGCGAACCAGGGGCCATCCTCGATGCGCTCCCCCTCGGTGACCTCGAACACGATGCTCGATACGTCGAGGCCGCGCCGGTGCGCGGCCTGCAGCGTGGTCTGTATGCACACCTCGGGCCGATAGACCGCATGGGGCAGGAAGTTGATGGAGAGTTTCTCGCCACCACGTTCGGGCAGCCCGAGGTCGCAGGCCAGGTCGATCGCCTTGACCCGGCAGGCCTGGTCGAAGCTGTAACGGTTGGCTTCGCCGATGCGCTCGAGCACGCTGGCCGCCGACTGGCCCTCGGGCCCGCGCACCAGCGCCTCGTGGGCGTAGATGCGCCCGGCCGCGAGGTCCACGATGGGTTGGTAGGCGAAGCTGAATGCCAGCTCGCCGCCCAGGCCGTTGCCGCAGATCGCGCAGCTTTCCCGGTCGCCGCCGCAGTGGGGCGGGACTGGAGTCGGCGTGCCGGATGCGGGTGTAGCCTGCGTCTGCTCCTCCATGGGGCCTCCTTTGCTTCTGGGCGAATCCCAAGCGTAGTCCATGCGTTGCGCGGACGGTCCCGCTCCGGATTGCGGGCCGCCGACGTGTCGCGCGGCGGCGGCTATTGCCAGTAGGCGTCGACGTCCGCGATTCCCCATTCCGACGGGTTCTCGGGGCCGACGATGCGATCCTTGCAGTCCGCCTTGGCCAGGTCGACCAGCGCGGGCTCCACGTAGGCGCGCGATCGTGCGCAGAAAAAGGTGCGCACGCGCGGCGTGAGCAGCGAGGCGATTCCCTGATCGATCACCACGCCGAGCAGCCCGGACTCCAGGCGCACCAGGCTGCCCACGGGGTAGATGCCCACGCTTTTCACGAAGGCGCCGAAGATCCTGGGGTCCAGGTGCGAGCCGCTCCAGCGCGCCATGTTGCGCAGCGACTCGGCCGGATCCCATCCTTTCTTGTAGGGACGGTTCGAGGTCACGGCGTCGTAGATGTCGCACACGGCGCCCATGCGTGCGTAGAGGGAGATTTCCTCGCCAGCCAGACCGTCCGGGTAGCCCGTGCCGTCCATCTTTTCATGATGGTGCAGGCACACGTCGAGCGAGATGTCGTCGATGCCCCGGACCTGGCGCAACAGGTCCCAGCCATGGCGCGGGTGGGACTTGACGACCTCGAATTCCTGCTCGGTGAGCTTGCCCGGCTTGTTCAGGATGTCACTCGGGATACGCGCCTTGCCCAGGTCGTGCAGCAGTCCGGCGGTGCCGGCGGCGCGGATCTCCTCGCCCGACAGTCCGAGCTGCCGGGCCAGCGCGATCATCAGCGCGCACACGGCCACCGAGTGCATGTAGGTGTACTCGTCGCTGGTCTTGAGCCGGGACACGCTGATCAAGGCCCAGGGGTTGCGCTGGACGGATCCGGCGATGTCCTCGACCAGGGTCCTGGTGACCTCGGGGTCGATGGCGCGACCCAGCCGCGCCTCGGCGAACATCGCGCGCATCTTGGACTTGGATTCCTCGTAGAGCTTGCGCGCGCGCCCCATTTCCGTGGCGAGGTCCACACGCGCGGAGGGCACCGCGCCGTCGTCGGTCGGCACGGGCTCCGCCATCCGCGCTTCCGGGGGAGGTGTGACGGCCAGGTTCGCTTCGTTCGTCGAGTCCGAGGACTGCGCTTCGATCAGATCGATTCCCTTCTCGGTATCGATCCAGAGCTCGTGGACTCGCGACTCGAGGATCTTTTCGATGTCCTCGGGTTCGTGCAGCAGGAAGGAGCGGCGCCAGAATGGATGCGCAAGCCACGGGCCTTCGAACTTCTGGATGAACATTCCTGGCCGCACGAGGGCGGCCGGAATCTTCTTCAACATGGCGAGTTTCCTTGTTCAAGTTAGTGCCCTGTCCCGCTAATAACTGTCATTTCGCTGGGCCGTATCGGGGCGCAGGCAAGGCGCGGGCGCGGGTCCAGGCTGAGCGCCTGGCCCCGTGGCCGCAACGCCGCATGCGCCCCGATACGGCCCAGCC
>JAKBNS010000186.1 GCA_021830925.1 Pseudomonadota bacterium
CCAGCGGATCGTCGGGCAAGCGCGTGCACCGCATGGTCGTGCGCCGGGCCGCCGCATCGCGAACCTGGTCAGCGCGCTGAGCCTGGGTGGACTCAGTGCCTTCCTGGCGTCGGGTGTGGCCGGGGAGGTCTCGACGCGCCCGATGGCCAGCCTGCCGTTGCTGCTCATTCCCGCCTACCTGGTTCCCTTGATTCTCATGCTGGAGATCACGGTGCTGCGGCAGGCGCGCGCCTGATCCGCGCGCTCAGAGGCTGCCGCGCCAGTGCTGCCGCAGCAGGTCCAGCACCTTGCGGCGCGAGTGCCTGTAGAGCGCCGTGTGGGCACCGCTCAGCGCGATCGCGCGGTGGTGTTGCTGCGCGAGCTCGAGCGCCCCGCCGCGAAGATGGTTGTGCTCGATGAATCCGTCGAGGGGGCTGGGCAGGGCGAGGAAGGCCTCCCGCAGTTGCGGCCAGCGGTCGATGGCGCTGAATTCCGCATCCCAGAGGATGTGCCCCGCCATCGCCCCCAGCGCGGTGGACACGGCGGGCGCGGCCGCGTGCGCGCGCCGCAGCGTCCAGGGCACCACCTCGGCCGCGGGCATCGGGCGAGCGATCGCGTAGCCCTGGCCGTAGTCGGCGCCGAGCAGCGTGGCGGCTTCCACGAGGCCCTGGTTCTCCAGGCCCTCGACCGTCACGGGGAGCCCGCGGGCGTGGGACAGGCGCGTGAGGTGAAGGATGAATTCCAGCGCATGCTGGGGCTCGGCCATCGCGCCGCGCACCAGCCCCTGGTCGATCTTCACCGCGTCGAAGGCGAACTGCTCCAGGCGAAGCAGCGAACTGTGGCCCGAGCCCAGGTCGTCCTGCGCGATGAGGATTCCGGCGTCGCGCAGCCGGGCGAGAAAGGCGCCGGTGCGCGCCTCGTTCACCGCGAAGGTGCCGTGTTCGAGGATTTCCAGCACCAGCCAGCGCGGGTCGACACCGCTGGCCGCCAGCGTGGCGAACAGGATCTGCTCGTAGCGGGGATCGACGAAGCCCTCCGGGGGAAAATTGAGCCCGATGTGCATCGGAAGCCCCTGGGCATCGAGCCCGGCGCGCATGTCCAGCGCCTGTCGCAGCCCCTGCTCGAACAGGCCGAGCAGTTCCTCGTCGCCGAAGGTCGGCAGGAACGCGCCGGGCGCCACCAGCGTGTCGTCGTCCAGCGCGAGGCGCGCCAGGGCCTCGAACTTGGCCACGCGCCCGTCGCGCAGGTCGACCACGGGCTGGTAGAGCATGCGCACCCGTCCGCGTCGCAGCAGGTCCAGGTAGGTGCGCTGCTCCTCCAGCACGACGACGCGGGGCTGCGGGCGCTGTTGCAGGCCGTGGCTGAGGATCTTCTGGGCGTGAGTGAGAAAGTAGCGCACGCGGCGGGAGGAGAAGAAGCCCGGCCAGGCGCTGTAGAGGTTGAACAGGGCGATCGAGCGCCCTGAACGGTCCAGCACCGGAATCGCCACCGCGGATCGGAACCCGATGCGCAGCCCGGTGTCTCGCCATGGACCGAGCGTGGCGTCGGCCGCCCACGACGGGACGATGGCGATGTCTCCCGTCGACCAGGCGCGCTGGATGGGCGAGGGCGCGACGCCCTCCACGGGCCACAGGGGTTTGCGGGGCGCCAGCGGGCCGTCCAGGGATTCGTGGTACAGCTCGGCGCGGCGGCCGATCGAGGCCTCGATCTGCAGCAGGCCCTGTTCGTCGGAGCGCCCGAACAATCCGCAGACATCGCCCTCGATGGAGGCGATGGTGGCCAGCACGCCGTGCACGAGGTCGGGCAGGTTGGTGGTCTTGATCGCCACCTCGTCGATGCGCGCGACGGCCGCGAAAATGCTGTCGTCGACGCGTCGGAAGCTGGCGATCCTGTAGCGCATGTCGAGGAAGATGCGGCTGCTGATCGCACGCGTGGCGCGTTCGCGCAGGGCGGCGTCGTCCAGCCCCTCGTTGATGACCTGCACGGCGGCTTCCTGCAGCGCGTTGAACACCTCGATGCGCCACAAGGTGTCGGCGCCGACCAGCGCGTGTTCGAGTCCGATGCTCCTGGCCGCCGTCTCGTGTTTCTGCGCGTTCAGCTCGGGGTCGGGCAGGCCCAGCACGTGGCGGATGTCGTGTTGTTCGAACTCGCGCCGCTCGTCCTGGGTCAGCTGGCTCAGCACGGCGTCGTGGGACGTGGCGGCGAGGTATCGCTCGCCGAGTTGCACGGCATGGCGGGCGAAGAGTTCCGACAGAAGCGGGGCCGCCGCGCGCAGCGCTTCGGCGGCTTGGGGGCCGTAGGCACGCGCCACGTGATCTTCACGAAACGGCATGTGTCGCGGCGGATGTTTTGTACGCGCTACAAAGGATCATCGTCGATAACGCGTGCGAAAGCCTTGCGTCTATTCGTTGACTATGTTGAAGCACCAAAGATTCGCAGATGGCTTGACCACTCGAGGAGTCTACCTTTCCCGGCGCGCGATGCCGCGGCGCGCGGGCGCGTGCATGCGCGCCACTATCATGCGGAGCTTGACGAATCGTGCGCCACCCGAATGTCCGACCAGCCCAGCCGCATAGCCGACCTGCACATCGCCCGCGAGGAGTTGCTGCCCACGCCCCGCGAGTTGCGTGAGGCCGTGCCGGCCGGGGCGGAGCAGGAGGCGGGCATCGCCCGATCGCGCGCCGTCGTGCGCGACATCGTGAACGGTCGGGACGATCGCCTGATGGTGGTCACCGGCCCCTGTTCCATCCACGACCTCGACGCCGCGCTGGAGTACGCGCGGCGTCTGCGCGAGGCCGCGGCGCGCGTCGACGATGCCCTGTTCGTCGTGATGCGGGTGTATTTCGAGAAACCGCGCACGCGCCTGGGCTGGAAGGGCATGATCTACGACCCCGATCTCGACGGCCGGGGCGACATCCACAAGGGGCTGCTCAACGCCCGCAGGCTGTTGGTGGAGTGCGCGAAGCTGGGGGTTCCGGCGGCCTCCGAGATCCTGGATCTGGCCACACCGCAGTACTACGCCGAGTTGCTGTCCTGGGGCGCGATCGGCGCGCGCACCACCGAGAGCCCGCTGCATCGCCAGATGGCCTCGGCGCTTTCGGCGCCGCTGGGTTTCAAGAACCCGACCAGCGGCAAGCTGAAGACGGCGGTCGACGCCATCGTGGTCGCGGCGCAGTCGCACCGCTTTCCATCGATCTCGCTGGACGGCCGGGCGATCGTGGTGACCACCACCGGCAATCCGGACTGTCACCTCATCCTGCGCGGCGGCGATTCGGGGCCCAACTACTCGGCGCAGAGCGTGGCCGACGCGGTCGCCGCGTTGCGGGAAGCCGGGGTCGCGCAGCGCGTGATGATCGACTGCAGCCACGCCAACAGCGGTGGCGACTGGCGGCGCCAGTCGCTGGTGGCGGCCGAGGTGGCCGCGCAGATCGCGGGCGGCAGCACCGACATCCTGGGCGTGATGATCGAGAGCCACCTGGTCGAGGGGCGCCAGGACCTGACGGCCGATCTCGGCGCGTTGCGCCATGGCCAGAGCATCACCGATGGATGCATCGGCTGGGAGGCCACGGCCGAGTTGCTGGATCGGCTGGCCGACGCGGTGCGCGGCCGGCGCGGCGCGCGAAGGGCTTGATGCCCGCGATCCGGGGCATGGGCTCTCAACGCGCGTCGGGCCAGCGACGGTCGGGCGCGAGGAAGGCTTCGAAGGCATCGGCCGGCACGGGCCTGCCGTAGAAATAGCCCTGGGCCTCGTCGCAGCCCTGCTCGCGCAGGAAGGCCAGTTGCTCGGCCGTCTCCACGCCCTCCGCGGTGGTGCGCAGCCCCAGGTTCCTGGACATGCTGATGATCGCCGCGACGATCGCCCGATCCTCCTGGTCTGTGCCGATGTCGCGCACGAAGGAACGGTCGATCTTGAGCTTGCAGGCGTTGAATTTCTTCAGGTAGTTCAGCGACGAGTAGCCCGTTCCGAAGTCGTCGATGGCCATGCGAACGCCGCGTCGGTGCAGTTCGTTCATCACCTCGATGGCTTTCAGGGGGTCGTGCATGGTCGTACCTTCGGTCAGTTCCAGTTCCAGGCGGTCCGCGGGGACGCGCTCCTCGTCCAGGATGCGCGCGACCAGGTCCGGCAGGTTCGGATGGCGGAACTGCACGGTCGACAGGTTGACCGCGACGACCATGGGCGCATGACCGGCATCCATCCATCGCCGGACCTGCCGGATCGCGGTGCGCAGGGTCCATTCGCCGATGGGAAGGATCAGGCCCGAATCCTCTGCCACCGGGATGAATTCCGCGGGGGGGACGGCTCCCAACTGCGGGTGATGCCAGCGCAGCAGCGCCTCGGCGCCGACCAGACGCGCCGACTCGATGCTCAACTGCGGCTGGTAGTGCACCTGCAACTGCCCGCGGTCCAGTGCCTGGCGCAGCGCATTGAGCAACTGCATGCTGCGCGCCGCGCTCGCCTGCATCTCGGCCGTGAAAAAGCGGTAGCCGTTGCGCCCCTCGTGCTTGGCACGGTACATCGCGGTGTCGGCCTTGCGCGCCAGGGTCTCCATGTCCTCGCCGTCCTCGGGAAACATGGCCACCCCGATCGACGCCGTCAGACTGAGTTCGTGCTGCTGGTGGGGCAAGGGCTCGGCGATGAGTTGCAGCAGGCGCTGCGCGAGCCGCGCGGCGCCGCGGGCGTCGCTTCCGGGCAGCATCAGCACGAACTCGTCGCCGCCCAGGCGCGACACCGTGTCCTCCGCGCGCAGCAGGGTCTTGAGGCGCCTGGCCACCTCGATCAGCACGGCGTCTCCGACGCTGTGCCCCAGGGTGTCGTTGACGTCCTTGAAGCGGTCGATGTCCACGAACATCACCGCGAGCAGTCCGTTGTTGCGTTTCGCCAGGTGAATGGCGTACTGGATGTGGTCTTCCAGCTGGGCGCGATTGGGCAGGCCGGTGAGCGCGTCGAAGTTGGCCAGGTAGCGGATGCGATCCTCGTTGCGTCGCTGCTCGGTGATGTCGCGCGTGACCCCCAGCATGGCGCCGATGCGCCCGCGCGCATCGCGCATCGGGGCGGCATGGGTCTCGAGCCAGCGCCGGCTTCCCTTCAGGCCCACGACCTCGAACTGCAGGCGGTCGCTCTCGCCTTGCAGCACGCGTCGCTGCAATTCCACGAAGGCGTCGCGGTACTCGGGCACGATCAGGTCGAGCAGGGCGTGCCGGCGCAGTTGCTCCAGGCTGTCCGCCTCGAGCATGGCCAGGCCGGCGCTGTTCATCTCGAGCAACTGCCCCTGGGCATCGACCACCTTCACGCACTCCGGCTCGGTCTCGACGATGGCGCGCAGATGGTGCTCGCTGGCGCGCAGGGCGGCCTGCGCCTTCTCGCGCTCGGCCTCGACCGCGAAATGGTCCAGCGCGTAGCTGACGTCCGAGCCCATCTCGACCAGCAGGTTGCGGGTCTGGGCGTCGAAGGCCTGCGGCGTATCCGAGTACAGGGTCAGGGCGCCGACCGCCACGCCCTTGCGGCACAGGGGAATGGCGGCCGAGCTCCTCCAGCCGAATTCCCGCGCGCGCTCGCGCCACGGGCGGCTGGCGGGGTCGCGGGCGAGATCCTGGCACCAATAGGGTCGGTTCTCGCGCACCGCGGTGCCGGTGGGGCCGCGCCCGGATGGACTGTCGGACTCGGTCGTGATGTCGATGCCCTCCAGGTATTCGGTGCCGGCCCCATGGGCGGCCACCGGGCGGATGCGTCCCCTGTCCTGGTCCAGCATGCCGATCCAGGCCATGTCCAGGCCGCCGAAGCGCACGGCGGCCTGGCACACCCGGGGCAACAGATCGGCTTCGCTCGTGCTTTGCACGATGGCCTGATTGCACTGACCGAGGGCGGCGTAAAGCTGGGACAAGCGTTGCGCCGACGCTTCGGCCTGCTTGCGTTCGGTGATGTCCACGACGGTGCCCAGCAGGATTTCCGTGCCTTGCTCCGGGTCGGTCATGAGCTCGGCTTGCGCATGGACCCAGATCACCTTGCCGTCTGGGCGCCGGATGCGGTGGTCGATGGCATGGGGCCGGATGCGCCGGATCGCCTGGTCCAGGCTGGCGCGCACGCGTTCCAGGTCGTCCGGGTGCACCAGCGCGGCGATGAATTCCGGCGTCGTCGGCAGGGCTCCGCGCTCGACCCCGTACATGGCGTACACCTCGTCGGAGCAGATGACTTCGTCGGTCTGGAGATTCCACTCCAGGAAGCCCATGCGCGCGACGCGCTGGGCCTTGATGAGCCGCGCCTCGCTGTCGGAACGCGCGCGTTCGGCGCGATCGTGGGTGACGGCGATGGCCGCCACGTGCGTGGCCAGGTCGATGAGTTCCAGGTGCTGCGCCTCGGGCCGCGCCGGCTGGCGGTAGTACATGGCGAAGGTGCCGAGCACCCGTCGCTGCTCGTCGAGGATCGGCGTCGACCAGCAGGCCCGCAGTCCATGCGGCATGGCCACGGCCCGATAGCTCTCCCACAGGGGATCCGTGGCGATGTCCTCGACGATCACCGGCTGCTTGCGGAAGGCGGCCGTGCCGCAGGATCCGGCGGCCGGACCGATCGGCTGGCCGTCCACCGCGTCCATGAAGGCGCCGGGCAGGCTGGGCGCGGCGCCGTGGCGCACGCGCACGCCGTCGCGGTCGAGCAACAGGACCGAGCCCAGCATGCCGGGGGATTGTTCCTCGATGAACCGGACCAGTGCGGTCAGGGTCGCCGCGAGCGGGCGTCCCGAGGCGATCATTTCCAGCAGGCGGTTCTGGCCGCCCAGCAGGACCTCGGCGCGCTTGCGCGCGCTGATGTCCTGCAACAGGGCGCTCAGACCGTCGGCACGGCTGCCGCGGGCCTGGTCGGGACCGAGGGCGGCATGCGCCGGGTCGTCGACGTCCGGATTGCGGGAATCGTGATCACGCATGGCTCCCCCCGATCATTGCCATCGACGTCTCGGCGCGTCGATGCGCGCATTATCCTCGCGGCGCCATGCGACTTTGGCGTTGTTCCGGCCGCCGACGCGGCGCGTCGGTCGAGCGGCTCGCCGCGAAGGTGCGCGGGGGAGGCCTTCAGTGCTCGATTCGGGCGCCCGCCGACGCTTCGCCACGCCGGCGCGCGCAGGCACGGGCAAAACGCAGCAATTTGCGTGGGCGACTGCGGTCGCGCACGTGCACCAGCACGTCGGGGGCGCCCGCGGGCGCCTCCTCGCGAGGCTGGGGCGCGAAGGACCCCAGGGCCCAGACCCCGGGAGCCCGCGGGTCGAGTTCGCTGGAGTCCTCGATGTCTTCGGCTTCGATGCGGTGCATGGCCGTCTCCTCGTGGTGAACGTGACACCATGCTAGGAACGGCGCCGTGAGCGGGCGCGCAACTATTTCACGAAAATTGCGGTTGATTCGCGTCAGCCGACGGAGCCCGGCCGACGCGGGCCCGGAGAGGTCCGGCGCGCAGTTCTGCTAAGCTTGCGGGTGAGCGCTGCAGCGTCGCTTACCTGTGCAGCGCCCTGAGGCATCGCGAGCGCTTGCGCGCAGCGTGTTCAGCAGCGCGGATCCCGCCGATGGAATCGCCTGCACCCAGGCAAGCTTCGTCTGGGTCTTGAAAACCGGGCAGCCGTCCGCAAGGCGCATCTGGCCCCGTGATCTTGATCTGTACAACATATGGGTGAGCGGGCGCGACCGGGCGCCCGGTGGGTCACGTCCGTCGGCGTGGCGCCCGCCCGGAGAACTCCCCTAGAGGACACCGATCATGGCCAAGGAAGAACTCATTGAAATGCGCGGCGCAGTGGACGAAGTGCTGCCCGACTCCCGTTACCGCGTGACCCTGGAAAACGGTCACGTGGTGATCGCCTATACCGGCGGCAAGATGCGCAAGCACCACATCCGCATCCTGGCGGGCGACAAGGTGACGCTGGAACTGTCGCCCTACGACCTGACCAAGGGCCGCATCACCTTCCGGCACCTGGAGCCGCGTACCGGCCCGGCGCCTTCAGCGCCCGCGCGTCGCCGGTATTGATCCTTCGCGCCCGGCAACCGCCGGTTGCGCCTTCGAGGCGCCGCCCATGAGGGATGCCGGCCGCCTGCCGGGGCAAGGGTCGTCCCGGAGTCGCGCGCACGATCAGGTCGCGCGACAATGAAGCCATGTTGCGCAAAACCATTCTCCTCGTGTCCTTGCTGGCCGTGCTGATGGGGGCCTCCGGGCTGCGCATGTGGTTCGGGGTGTCGGCCTGGGGCTTGTGCGCGTCCGTGCTGCTGGCCGCCCAGGACACGAGCACCGCGGCCATCGGCGCCTGGGGCTCGGCGGTGGTCGCCCTGTTGATCCTGAGCTGACGACAGCCCCGCCGGAGTATTCTCGCAGTCTGGCGAGACACACGGCCGGCCCCGCGGAGAGCGTGGGCGCGTGGACTCGAGCACTCGAGCACTCGAGCACAGCGAAAAGGGCCTGGTCATGCGTCTGGGAATGGCGGACGAACGGGTGTACGGT
>JAKBNS010000083.1 GCA_021830925.1 Pseudomonadota bacterium
ATGGCTTTCGACATCTGCGGCTCCTCAATGTCCCAGATAGACTTCGACCACCTTCGGGTCGTTCTGCACCGTGTCCATGTCGCCCTCGGCCAGCAGCTTGCCCTGGTGCAGCACGGTCACGCGATGCGCGATGCGCTTGACGAACTCCATGTCGTGCTCGATGACGATCACCGAGCGCCCCTGGCAGATGCGCTTGAGCAGCTCGGCCGTCTTCTCGCGCTCGGACACGCTCATGCCGGCCACCGGTTCGTCGAGCATGAGCAATTGCGGGTCCTGGATCAGCAGCATGCCGATCTCCAGCCACTGCTTCTGGCCGTGGCTGAGCAGCCCGGCCTGGGTGTCGGCGTGGCCGGCGAGGAAGATGGCTTCCAGCACCTGGTGGATGCGCTCGACCACGTCGGCGGTGCGCTCGAAGGCCAGCGCGCCGAACACCCCGCGGCCGCGGGGGAACGACAGTTCCAGGTTCTCCAGCACGCTCAGGTTCTCGTAGATCGACGGGTTCTGGAACTTGCGTCCCACCCCGGCCTGCACGATCTTGTGCTCGGGCATGCGCGTGAGCTCGATGCCCTGGAAGCGGATCGTTCCGGCGGTGGCGCGGGTCTTGCCGCAGATCAGGTCGAGCACCGTGGTCTTGCCCGCGCCGTTGGGGCCGATGACCGCGCGCAGCTCGTCCTTCTCGACGTACAGGTTGAGGCCGTCGACGGCCTTGAATCCGTCGAAGGACACCGTCAGGTCCTCGACCGCCAGCGCGAACTCCTTGTCCATGCTCATGACAGGCTCCAGGTTGGGAAGGCGGGGTTCAGGCCTGCTGGCGCAGCAGGTGGCGCAGGCGCGGCGGAGTCAGGCGGCGCAGCCGCGGCTGCACGTAGGTGGTGTACAGCCCGGCCAGGCCCTGCGGGAACAGCATCACCACGCCGATGAACATGGCCCCCATGAACAGGAGCCACAGCGAGGGAAAACTCTCGGAGAAGGCACTCTTGCCGTAGTTCACCAGCAGGGTCCCGTAGACCGCGCCGATCAGCGAGGAGCGCCCGCCGATGGCGGTGAAGATGACCATCTCGATCGACGGCACGATGCCGATCAGCGACGGCGACATGAAACCCACCTGCAGGGTGAACATCGCGCCGCCGATGGCCGAGATGGCCGCGCCCAGGCAGAAGATGAAGATCTTGAAGTTCGCCACGTCGTAACCGGAGAAGCGCACCCGGTCCTCGCGGTCGCGCATCGCCAGCAGCAGGCGCCCGAGCTTGGAGCCCAGCACGTAGCGGCACAGCACGATGGACAGCAGCAGCAGCCCGGCGTTGACGTAATACAGCACGTACTTCGCCGAATTGGTGTTGATGTTCCAGCCGTGCAGGGTCTTCAGGTCGGTGATGCCGTTGATGCCCCCGGTCATGCCCTGCTGGCCGACCACCAGGATGGTCAGGATGGCCGCCACCGCCTGGGTGATGATGGAGAAGTACACCCCGCCGACGCGGCGCTTGAACATGGTCGCGCCGAGCACGTAGGCGAACAGCGTGGGCACCACGATCACCGCCAGCAGGGTGAAGGTCAGGCTGTGGAAGGGCACCCAGAAGCTCGGCAGATGGGTGACCTGGTTCCAGTCCATGAAGTCGGGAATGCCCGGCGTGGTCTGATGGGCGGTGCTCACCGGGTCGGAGGCCTCGAGCTTGAGGAACATGGCCATGCAGTAGCCCCCCAGGCCGAAGAACACGCCCTGGCCGAGGCTGAGCACGCCGCCGTAGCCCCACACCAGCACCAGGCTGACGGCGGCGAAGGCGTAGGTCAGGTACTTGCCGGCCAGGCTCAGCCGGAAGGCGTCCAGGCCGAGGGGCATGATCACCAGGATCAGCGCGGCCAGCACGGCCAGTTCGATGACGCCCGAGCGACCGCCCAGGCCTTGCAGGTACAAGCGTTTCATCGCGGTTTCTCCCAGGGGGCTCAGCGGCGGACCTTGGCCGTGAACAGGCCTTCGGGGCGCAGCATCAGGATCACGATGATGGTCAGCAAGGTGGTGACCTTGCCCATCGCGTTGGTCATGAAGAAGGTCAGGATGGACTGCGCCTGGGCGATGGAGAAGGCCGAGGCCAGCGTGCCCATCAGGCTCGCGGTTCCGCCGAACACGACCACCAGGAAGGTGTCGACGATGTACAGCGAGCCGCTGGTCGGACCGGTCGAGGCGATGGTCGTGAACGCGGCGCCCGCGATGCCGGCGATGCCGCAGCCCAGCGCGAAGGTGATGCGGTCGGTGCGCGAGGTGTTGATTCCCACGGCGCGCGCCATGACCCGGTTCTGCGTGGTCGCGCGCACCCGCAGGCCCCAGTTGGAGCGGTACAGGAACAGCACCACCGCCAGCGTGACCAGCACCGACACCAGCATCACGAACAGGCCGTTGAGCGGAATGTCGATGGTGGGCGTGGGCTTCCAGGCGCCCATCAGCCAGTTGGGCAGCGTGGCGCTGACCTCGCGCGCGCCGAACACGCTGCGAAACACCTGCTGCATGATCAGGCTCAGGCCCCAGGTGGCCAGCAAGGTGTCCAGGGGACGCCGGTACAGGTGGCGTATCAACAGGTACTCGACCGCGTAGCCGACCCCGAAGGCCACCACGAAGGCGATCGCGATGGCGAACACGAAGTAGTAGGGAAGCAGTGCCGGCAGATAGGTGGAAGCCACCTTGGAGCACACGTAGATGGCGTAGGCGCCGATGGTCATGAACTCGCCATGGGCCATGTTGATCACGCCCATCTGCCCGAAGATGATGGCCAGTCCGAGGGCCATCAACATCAACACGCTGAACAGGCTCAGTCCGGAGAATCCCTGCATCACCAGGATCGCCCAGAGGTCCGCCATCGAATAGCCGCCCATGACTGTTCTCCAATGCCCGATACAGCGGGCGCTAGGCCGGGAAAAGACGCACCCCGCCCCCGCGGGGTGCGAAACTGCCTGTGAACTTCCTGCTTTTCAGTACCCCTTCGGGAAGGGGTTGGGCATGATGTACGGCGAGGTGTAGACGATGTCGGCCTGGCCGTCGGAGCGCCACTTGCCGATGCGCAGGCGCGTCTTCAGGTGGTGGTTGGGCTCCAGGTAGACCATGCCCTCGGGCGCGTCGAAGCTGATCTTTCCGCTCTGCTCGGCGGCGACCACCTTGTCGGTGTCGAAGCTGCCGGCCATCTCCACCGCCGCCTTCCACAGCCACGGGCCCTCGTAGGCGGCCTGCGTGACGTCGCCGATGGGCGCGCCCTGGCCCCACATGGCCTTGAACTGCTTGACGAATTCCAGGTTGCGCGGCGTGTTCAGCGACTCGAAGTACTTCATCGCCGAATAGAAGCCCGCCAGGTTCTCGCCGCCGATGCCCTTGGCCTCGTCCTCGGTCACCGACAGGGTCAGCAGGGTCTGGTTGTTGCCGTTGATGCCGGCGGCCTTGAGCTGCTTGAACCACGACACGTTGGAGCCGCCGACCACCGCCGCGTAGATCACGTCGGGGCGCTTGAGCCGGATCTTGTTGATGGTCGAGCCGAAGTCGGTGCTGCCCAGCGCCGCGTACTCCTCGCCGACCACGGTGCCGTGCAGCACGGTCTGGATGTACTTGCGCGCCAGCTTCATCGTGGTGCGCGGCCAGATGTAGTCGGAGCCGATCAGGTAGTAGGTCTTCGCCTTCTTCTCCTTGGCCACCCAGTCGAGGCCGGCGAACACCTGCTGCGTGGCCTCCTGGCCGGTGTAGATGACGTTCTTCGACTCTTCCAGGCCCTCGTAGAACGTGGGGTAGTACAGCAGGCCGTTGTCGCGCTCGAGTACCGGCAGCACCGCCTTGCGCGACGCCGAGGTCCAGCAGCCGAAAATGGCCGCGACGTGGTTGTCCTCCAGCAGCTTCTTCGCCTTCTCGGCGAAGGTCGGCCAGTCGGAGGCGCCGTCTTCCTGGATGAACTTGATCTTGCGCCCGAGCACCCCGCCCATGGCGTTGATCTGGCTGATGGCCAGCTTCTCGGCCTCGATCGCGCCGGTCTCGGAGATCGCCATCGTGCCGGTCGAGGAGTGCAGGATGCCCACCGTGACCTCGGAGTCGGTGACGGCCAGGTGGGTGGTGTTGACCTTCGCGGTCGGCGGGGCCGCGGCGAAGGCCTGCGCGCCCATGCCGACCAGCGGCAGACTGGCGAGCCCGGCCAGCACGCGGCGGCGGGTGAGCGAGCGCGAGCGCTTGGGCTCGGCGGCGGGTTGAACGGCTGGCGACGACTTCTGGTCCGACATGGCTGGGCCCCTTGACGTGGAATGGAACGGCGGGTGCTTTGGACGCGAGCGGTTTTGCACCACGACTGCAGGATAGAAATCCGTGGTGCGACGCAGCAATACGTCAAACGACGCACACAGGCGTGCGCACGCCGGCCATGGCGTGCGCGGCGCGGGCCGCGATCAGGGGCGGGGGAAGGTCTCGGAGAATGCGCGCCAGCCGGTGGGGCCGGCGCATCGCGCGGCGTCAGCGGGCGCCGCGCGCGGGGGCGGCAGGGGCGCCCGCCGCTTGGCAGCGCGGCGCGGGCCGCGCCTGGGTCAGCGCCCGGGCCGGACGCCGCGCTCCCCGCTTGCGCCGGGAGCGAAATCGGTGACGCACAGGAACACGACCAGCGGCGCGAAGAACCACAGCGAGGTCAGGTGCTTCTCGAACTCGTAGTAGCCGTCGCCCAGCACGCAGAACAGCGGCGCCCCGAGGAAAAAGTAGCCCGCCAGCAACGCACCACGCAGGCTCCTGCGACGGGCCGCCGCGAGCAGCGCGACGGCGAACGCGCCCAGCAGCAGGTATCCCAGGCGTGCGAGCACGAATTCGTCCGCGGCGCGCAGCCAGGACCACGCACCGGCCGTTCGGGAAGCCTCGGTGCGGATGTAGGACAGGTCGTAGTCGAAGCGAACGGCGAGCTTGAGCGGAGCCCACAGGTAGCCCGGCAGCGCCCCGGGGTTCCTGGCGAAATAGCCCAGGAAGTTCCCCAGGCTCCCGCGGTCGACGATCTCGCGGAACCGCGCCTTGTCGGCCGGCGAGCCCGCGGCGGCGAGCACCGACAGGTCGTAGCCGGTCATCCAGTAGGTCGTGCCCATCAGCTCCGCGTCCCGCGAGGGCATGGCCTCGGGCTTGCCCAGGGACTTCGGAAGCCGCGCGTAGGCGTAGCGGCGCATCGCATCGAAGGTGCGAGGCGGCGCATCCTCGAGGCCCATCGAAGACCAGCCGATGCCGCTGTAGTAGCGGTTGTAGTCGTTCGGCGTCCGGTAGTCGGGGCCGTGCTGGACCAGGAACGAAAGACCGGCCGTCGCCGCGATGCCGAGCAGCGCGACAGCCAGCCAGGTCCTCTTGCGCGGGTACGCGTGCAACGCCAGCGCGGCCAGCGCGATCGGGATCACGAACAGGTTCTCCACCTTGGAGCCGAGCATCAGGCAGGTGACCACGACGAACAACCCCGGCCGACCCTCGCGCAACGCGAACAGGCCGCCGAGGAACCACGGCAGCAACGCCAGCGTGGTGGCTTCCTGGTAGAAGGACTTGAAATAAAAACCGTACAGTGCGCCGACCAGGATGACCGAGGCCAGCGCCCAGTGATCGGCCCGGGTCCCGCAGGCCCTCGCGGCCACGAGACAGCCCCCGAGGAACATGGCGCACAGCGCGATGAAAACAAGCGGAGTCCAGTAGACCTGGGAACCCCATGCCAGCTGCAGCCACAGCCCGATCTGCACCAGCAGGGCCAGCACCGAACTCGGAACGGCGCCCTTCGCGCTCAGCGGGTAGGTCTCCTGCAGGGGTTGCCAGCCCATGGCGGTGAAATGACCGCTGGGACAGATGCGCCACCAGTCGCCGCTGTTGATCATCGGGCCGTAGCCCAGGGCAACGGCAACCAGCGTGGCCGCGGCCAGGCTCGCCAGAAGGGTCTTCCAGATGCTCCAGCCCCCGCGCCCCGTGGCAAAGGCGGACTCGCGATCGATTCTGGACTGGGTCTTCATGAACGCGGCGGCCTCGCTTACCCGCCTGGGGACAGATCCGGCTGCGGCGCACCGCAAATTCCGGCGAGCGCCAACTCCGCCCGGGCCACCGGGCGACCCTTCGCGGGCAGCCGAGCATTGTCCGCGCGCGATGGGCCGTCGTCAAAATCCCGCGAGGCCGGCCTGGCCGCCCCGCCGCCGGCTGCGACTCACCGCGCGGCACCCGCGCCGCCGGCGCCCCCGACCAGCCGCTGCCAGTTGCCATGCGCGAAGCCGGCCTTGGCGGACTCCGGCAGGCCGCAGTGCTCGAGAAAGCGCCTGGCGTCGCCGCCCGGGCGATACTGGTACGGAAAATCGGTGGAGAACAGCAGCCGATCCGGGCCCACCAACTCCGCGGCGCGCCGCAGGTAGTGGGGCAGGAACATGCCGCTGGCGGTGACGTGGAGATTGCGGCGCAGGTAGGTCGCGATCGGGTGGGCCAGACCCGATACGCGATCCATGGCGGCCAGGCGCTCGGCGTAGAACAGCACGAGTTCTCCCCAGTGGCCCAGGATCACCTGCAGCTCGGGCATGCGGTCGAACACTCCCGCCAGCACGAGGCGCACGAACTGCAACCCGGCATCGTAGTGCCAGCCCAGGCCGTAGGTCGCCAGCGCCGCGTCCACCTCGGGGCGCAGGCCCCAGTAGTAGGCCTGGCGCACCGGCATCGCCGGGGTGCGGGGATGGAGCAGTACCGGCACGCGCAGGCGCTGCGCGCAGTCGAAGACGGGCGTGAAGTCCGGGTGGTCCAGGTTGCGCTCGCCCACCCGCCCGCACAGCATGGTCCCGCGAAAACCCAGCGAAAGCACGCAGCGTTCCAGTTCCAAGGCGGCGGCCTGCGGGTCGCACACGGGAAGCGTGGCCAGCGCCTGGAAGCGCGTCGGGTACCGCGCGATCACCTGCGCCAGCATGTCGTTGATGTGGCGTGCCATCGCCACGCTCTCCGCGCCGAGGTCGTGCAGCGACGGAGTGGTCAGCGACAGCACCTGTACGTCCAGCCCGGTCTCGTCCATCAGGGCCAGTCGCTGCCCCGCGAGGTCGAGCAGCCGATCCTCGACGACGCCGGAGTGAAAGGCCACGCTCGGGTCCACGGCGTCGAGTCCCGCGCGCGCCCAGGCCTGGCGAACCTCCGGGGTCAGGAAATGCTCTTCCACGCCGATGATCCGCGGGCACGCGGAATCGGGCGGCATCGATGTCCGTGCGTCGGCGCCGTCCCGGAGGGGCGGGTTCACCATGGCACCACCTTGCCGTTGCGATCCAGGTATTCCAGGCCGGGGCGCTCCCGCTTTGCGAGCAGGCAGTCCACGATGTCGGGAATGGTCTGTTCCAACGTGAAGGTGGCATCGGGCCCGCCCAGCTCGGTGCGAATCCAGCCGGGCGCGAGCACCAGAAGGGAGCGCCCGCTTCCCCTCTGGCGCGCCGCGTAGCTGCGCATGAGCATGTTCAGCGCGGCCTTGGAGGCGCGGTACAACTCGCGCCCGCCCTGCTGGTTGTTGGCCACGCTGCCCTGGCCGGAGGACATGACACCCACCAGGCCCGCCGGCCTGACGAGATCGCCCAGGATCTCGAGGCAGCGCATGGGCCCAAGCGCGTTGGTCACCATCACGCGCACGAACTCCTCGGTGTCGATGTCGGCCATGGTGTCGTCGGGCCGGGGGTTGGCGGTACCGGCGTTGACGAACAGCGCGTCGAAGCGCCGCCGCGCGAGGCGCTCGCGCAGCGCGGCCAGTTGCTCGGCGCGCGTGACGTCGGCCAGCTCGATCGCAAGCTGCTCCGGGTAGCTGCCGGCCAGCTCGTGCAGGCGGGTGCCGTCGCCGCGCACGGTGCCGACGACGTCCCATCCGCGCTCGAGCAGCTCCTCGGCCATGGCCAGGCCGATGCCGCGCGAAGCGCCCACGAGAAGCATGGAGGGACGGGGAGATCGGAAATCGTTCATGGTGGTCTCGGGTCGGAACATGAACCGAGTATGGGCGCCACCACGGCCAGGCGCCAGACGCATGGCCTGCACATTGCAGTTGCACGGAACGCCATGCCGCCGGATTTCGCCGGCCTCGGGTTGCATCTCCGGAACCCGCTGCACATACCGCTGCGCGGTCGAGCCCGGCGGGCTGCGCGCGCAATTCGGCACCCCCTTCGCCCTGTTGGCGCGCCCCGGCGGCGACCCCGAGCCGACGAGGGCGAATGCCCTCGTCGCCGCCGATCCCTACTCGCCCAGGGTCGCGAGGCCTTCGTCCTCGTCCCGGAAGTGCCGGTACAGCGCGACCACGATCCCGGGCAGCGCCTGGGCGATGCTCTCGTGCTGCTCGGGCGTCAGCTGCAGGCGCTCGAGTTCGGCGCGGCCTTCCTCGCTGCCGTACAGGAACAC
>JAKBNS010000210.1 GCA_021830925.1 Pseudomonadota bacterium
CCGCGGCACAGACATCGCAGCACGCATGGCGGCGGCGTCACGCGACGGCCGGGACGAAGCGATCTTCGACAAGGGGAACATGCTCGTACCTCGGCTGGGCGGATGACGGTGCGCAGAATCGCATGATGGTCATCCCCCCTCATCCCATGGGGATTCGAGGAATCGTCGAGCCGCGACCGACAGCCGTCGCAGGTCGCGCGGTGGCTCCGCGCGGGTTCACGCCCGGCTCGCGTCCCGCTCACGCGCGCGGGTGCGCGGGAAAAATCAGTCGCTACGCAGCAGCTCGCGCAGCCACAGCAGTTCGCGCAACAGATCCTCTCGCCCGGCCGGCGGCCAGGTGGCGGGCTCGCCGGCGGGCAGCGGCACGGCCGGCACCTCGGGCAGCACCACCGCGGCCGTGCCCTCGGCGCCGCGCGGACCTTCGGCGCCGTGGCCCTGGCTCAGCTTGGCGCGCGCGCCGTGGATGGTGAAGCCCTGGTCGTAGAGCAGTTCACGGATGCGCCGGATCAGCAGGACTTCGTGGTGCTGGTAGTAGCGCCGGTTGCCGCGGCGCTTCATCGGGCGCAGCTGGCTGAATTCCTGTTCCCAGTAGCGCAGCACGTGGGCCTTCACGCCGCAGAGTTCGCTGACCTCACCGATGGTGAAGTAGCGCTTGGCGGGAATCGGAGGCAGATCCGAGGAGG
This sequence comes from Pseudomonadota bacterium, assembly GCA_021830925.1. Lineage (GTDB taxonomy): Bacteria > Pseudomonadota > Gammaproteobacteria > Burkholderiales > Burkholderiaceae_C > Thiomonas_A. The sequence goes on from JAKBNS010000210.1 coordinate 684, forward strand.
CGGTCATGGCAGGGAGCGGCTCAGCGGGCGGGATCGGGGCCTGGGAGCTGCGCTCAGCCGCGGCTCACGGTGCCGGTGACGGTCAGCGGCATGGCCGCCTCGTTGCTGCCCTGAAGCTGTTCCTTGAACTTCTGGCTAGGGTGGAAAGTGACCACGCGGCGCGCGCGGATGGGGATGACTTCGCCGGTGCGCGGGTTGCGCCCGGGGCGCTGCGCCTTGTCGCGCAGCTGGAAGTTGCCGAAATTGGACAGCTTGACGTCCTGGCCGCCGGCCAGCGTGTCGCGGATCAGGTCGAAAAACGCGTCCACCATGTCCTTGGACTCGCGCTTGTTCAGCCCGATGCGCTCATACAGGAGTTCCGACAACTCGGCCTTGGTCAGGCTCGGAGTCTGCAGGCTGGTGACCAGTTTTTCCATGATGGGGTGGGTCCTTCGCGAAAGACGGTCGTCGGAGTCGGCGCTCAGCCGCGCAGGCGGGCGTCGAAGGCACGCTGCATGGCCTCGACCACCGCGGCGCAGGCGGCGTCGGCCTGGGCGTCGGTGAGGGTCTCCTCGGCCTGCAGGCTCAGGCGCAGAGCCAGGCTGCGGGTGCTGGTGTCCGGCAGCGCGAACACGTCGAAGATCACCGCGTCCGCCAGGATGGCGCAACGCGCGTCGCCGCCGCGCAGTTCGCGGGTCAGTTCCAGCACCTTCGCCGCGGGCACCGAGGCTTCGAGCACGAAGGCCAGGTCGCGCAGCACGGTGGGAGTGCGCGGCAAGGCGTGGGGCTGCGCGAGCTGCTGGGTCTGCAGCGTGGCGGCGTCGAGTTCGAACAGGATCGGCGCATGCGGCAGCGCGTATTTCTGCACCCAGCGCGGATGCAACTCGCCCAGCACGCCGGCGCGCCGCCCGTCGATCAGCACCGCGGCGGCGCGCCCCGGATGCAGCGCCGGGTGATCCACCGGCTCGAAGCGCAGCTCGCCGCAGCCGGCGCACAGCTGCTGCACGTCGGCCTTGACGTCGTAGAAGTCCACCTGGCGCTCCGGCGCCGCCCAGCCGGTGGGCATCACCGGACCGTAGGCCAGCCCGCCCACGCGGGTGGGCTGCTCCACCCCCGCCGGTTGCAGGTCGTCGCGTCCGGGCGCGCGCAGGAACACGCGGCCGACTTCGAACACGCGGGCACGGCGCGCGCGCTGGTTGAGGTTGGCGCGCAGGGTCTGCAGCAGCCCGCCGAGCAGGCTCGAGCGCATCACGCTGGCCTGCGCGCTGATCGGGTTGCGCAGCGCGATGGGGTTCGGGTTGCCGGCCAGGTCGCTTTCCCATTCGGGCTCGGCGAAGCTGAACTGGATGGTCTCCTGGTAGCCGCGCTCGACCAGCGCCAGGCGCAGCGCGTGCTGGCTGCGCCGGCCCTCGGGTTCGGGCAGCATGGACATGCGCGCCAGCGGCGCGCGCACCGGGATGTTGGCGTAGCCGTGGATGCGCGCGATCTCCTCCACCAGGTCCTCCTCGATCTCGAGATCGAAGCGGTGGCTGGGCGGGGTGACCACGAAGCGCTCGTCGGCGCCCTGCCCTTCGCGCAGCGCCGGCAGGCCCAGGCGATGGAAGATCTGCGCCATGCGATCGGCTCCCACCGGGGTGCCGATGATGCGCTCGCAGCGCGCCACGCGCATGGCCACCGGCTTGCGCTCGGGCAGGCGCAGGCGCTGGTCGTCCACCGGGCCGGCCTGGCCGCCGCAGACGTCGAGGATCAGGCGCGTGATGTATTCCAGGTGCTCGACAGTGGTGGCGGGATCGACGCCGCGCTCGAAGCGCGCGCCGGCGTCGGTGCTGAAGTTGTAGCGCCGCGCGCGCCCGCGGATGGACTGCGGCCACCAGAAGGCCGCCTCCACGTAGACGTTGCGGGTGTCCAGGCTCACCGCGGTGGCCTCGCCGCCCATGATGCCGGCCAGGGACTCGATGCCCTTGCCGGCGGCGATCACGCCCACGCGTTCATCGACCTGCACGGTCTGCCCGTTGAGCAGTTCCAGGGATTCGCCGGGACGGCCCCAGCGCACTTCCAGGCCGCCCTCGATGCGGTCGAGGTCGAACACGTGGGTGGGACGCCCGAGCTCGAGCATCACGTAGTTGGAGATGTCCACCAGGGCCGAGATGCTGCGCTGGCCGGCGCGCTCCAGGCGCTGGCGCAGCCACGCCGGGGTGGGAGCCCGCGCGTCAACGCCGCGGACCACGCGCCCGGAGAAGCGCCCGCAGAGGTCGTCGGCGAGCACGCGCACCGGCAGACGTTCCTGCAGGGCCGGCGCTACCGGCTCGAAGCGCGGCCGCACCAGCTCGGCACCGGTGATGGCCGAGAGTTCGCGCGCCACGCCGTACACGCTCATGCAATGGCCGAGGTTGGGCGTGAGCTTGATCTCCAGCACCCGCTCGTCCAGGCGCAGCGCCTCGCGCACGTCCTGGCCCACCTCGAGCTGCTCGTCCAGCGCCAGCAGCCCGGAATGGTCGGACGACAGGCCCAGCTCGCGCGCCGAGCACAGCATGCCCTGCGAGTCCACGCCGCGCATGCGCGCGGCGCCGATGCGAAACGCCTTGCCGCCGGCCTCGGCCGGGGGCAGTTCGGCGCCGATGATCGCGCAAGGCACCTTCATGCCGGCAACCACGTTGGGCGCGCCGCACACGATCTGCAGCGGCGCCTCGCCGCCGGCGTCGACCCGGCACACGCGCAGGCGGTCGGCGTCCGGATGGGGTGTCACTTCCAGCACCCGGGCCACCACGACACCGCGGAAGTCCGGCGCGGCGGCGCGCAGTTCCTCGACCTCGAGACCGGCCATGGTCAGGCCTTCGGCGAGTTCCTCGATGCCGAGATTCGGGTTGCAGAAACTGCGCAGCCAGGATTCGGGTACTTGCATGGATCGGCGGGAAACGAAATCGGGATTCGGGAAATGGGCGCGCGTCGGTTCAGGCGGCGTCGAACTGTTCGAGAAAGCGCAGGTCCGAGCCGTAGAACTGGCGCAGGTCGCCGATTCCGTAGCGCAGCATGGTCAGACGCTCGATGCCGGAGCCGAAGGCGAAGCCGATGTGGCGTTCCGGGTCCAGCCCGAAGTTGCGCACCACCACCGGGTGCACCTGGCCGGCGCCGGAGATCTCCAGCCAGCGCCCGCGCAGCGGGCCGCTGTCGAACATCATGTCGATCTCGGCAGAGGGCTCGGTGAAGGGGAAATACGAGGGACGAAAGCGCAACTCGATGTCGTCGCGCTCGAAAAACGCGTGCAGGAACGCGGTGTACACGCCCTTCAGGTCGGCCATGGAAACGTTCTCACCGATCCACAGCCCTTCGAACTGGTGGAACATCGGCGAGTGCGTGGCGTCGCTGTCCACGCGGTAGGTGCGTCCTGGGGCGATGACCCGGATGTCGGGCATCCCGGCCGCGCCCTGGTGGCGCTGCACGTGGGCGCGCGCGTGGCGCACCTGCATCGGCGAGGTGTGGGTGCGCAGCAGCAGCGGCTGGCCGCGCGCGTCGTCGAGGTCGACGTAGAAGGTGTCCTGCATCGAACGTGCCGGGTGGTCCTGCGGCGAGTTCAAGGCGGTGAAGTTGGTCCAGTCGTCCTCGATCTCGGGGCCGTCGGCGACCTCGAAGCCGATGGAGCGGAAGATGGATTCGATGCGCATCCACGAGCGCACCACCGGATGCACCCCGCCGCGGCGCTGTCCGCGCCCGTCCAGCGTGACGTCGATGGCCTGCTCGGCCAGGCGCGCCTGCAGCTCGGCCTCGGCCAGCGCGTCGCGCCGCGCCTGCAGCGCCTGCTCGATGGCCTGCTTGGCCAGGTTGATCTCGGCACCTTGCGCGCGCTTGTCCTCGGCGGACAGTTTCGCGAGGTCCTTCATCAGCGCGGTGATGGCGCCGGACTTGCCCAGGAAGCGGGCCTTGGCGTTCTCCAGCTCGGCCGCGCTCGGGCTGGCTGCGAACTGTTCGCGCGCCTGGTTCACCAGGTCCTGCAGTTGCGTGTTCGTGGTCATCGCAAAACCTTCAGGCCGGCGCCGCGGGGCGGCGGCGGCGTGAAAAAAGGCCCGGGAACATCCCAGGCCTGCGGCTTGTCGCTGGGGAGCGCGCGCCCGGCGCGCTCCCTGGGCCTCGACTCAGGCCAGCTTCGCGCGTACGGCCTCGACGATCTTGCCGAAGGCGGCGCTGTCGTGCACCGCCATGTCGGCCAGGACCTTGCGGTCGATGTCGATCGAGGCCTTCTTCATGCCGTTCATGAACACGCTGTAGCTCATGCCGAGCTCGCGCACGGCGGCGTTGATACGCGTGATCCACAGCGCGCGGAACTCGCGCTTCTTGGCACGGCGGTCGCGGTAGGCGTACTGGCCGGCCTTCATCACCGCCTGCTTGGCGATGCGGAATACGTTCTTGCGGCGGCCGCGGAAACCCTTGGCCTGGTCGAGCACCTTCTTGTGGCGGGCGCGAGCCGTTACACCACGTTTGACGCGAGGCATCTGAACACTCCTTTACCGAATAGGGACAACGTCGCGAGAGCTTGCGGGCTCAGGCGAAGGGCATCATCTGGGCGATATGGCCCATGTTCGTGGCGTGCACTTCGGCACTGCCGCGCAGATGACGCTTGTTCTTGGTCGTCTTCTTGGTCAGGATGTGACGCTTGAAGGCCTGGCCGCGCTTGACCGTGCCACCCGGCCGAACGCGAAAGCGCTTGGCGGCGCTCTTCTTGGTTTTCATCTTGGGCATGAATCGCTCCGTAAGTATGAACATGATCACAGGCGCCCGCGCGTTGCGGAACTTGAGCCTGTGCGCACTTGGAATCGACAACGGCCCGGATGAACCGGGCCGCCGCCGGGGCCCGCAGCACGGCTTGCGCCGTGCTCGCGGATGGGTTCGCCGCGGCGCGCGGGGCACGCCCGCCGCGGCGGTGCCGGTGCGCTATTTCTTCTTGCGCGGTGCCAGCACCATGATCATCTGCCGTCCCTCCAGGCGCGGCATCTGCTCGACCTGGGCATGGCCCTCGAGGTCGTCGCGCACCCGCTCGAGCAGGCGCATGCCGATTTCCTGGTGGGTGATCTCGCGGCCGCGAAAACGCAGCGAGATCTTGGCCTTGTCACCGTCGTCCAGGAAGCGCTTCAGATTGCGCAACTTGATCTGGTAGTCGCCCTCGTCGGTGGCAGGCCGGAACTTGACCTCCTTGATCTGGATCTGCTTTTGCTTGAGCTTCGCCTCGTGGGAGCGCTTTTGCTCCTGGTACTTGAACTTGCCGTAGTCCATCAGCCGGCAGACCGGCGGCACGGCCGTGGCGGCAATCTCCACCAGGTCGACCCCGCGTTCCTCGGCCAGGCGCAAGGCCTCTCCGATGGACACGATCCCCAGCGCCTCGTTTTCCTCGTCGCTCAGGCGGACCTCGGGGGCGTTGATTTCACGGTTCAGGCGATGGGCCCTTTTCTCCGGGGCGTTGCGGCTCTGTAGCGTAGCGATGGTTCAGCCTTTCAAAGAATTCGTGAACGGAGGACAGGGTTCCCGCAGGCGCAGGCGCCGGCGTTCAACCCGCCTGAAGCGCGGAGAGCTCGGCGCGAACGCGCTGCTCGAACGCAGACAGGCTCAGAACGCCCAGATCCTGGTTGCCGCGCGCGCGCACCGCAACCGACTCGCTGGCACGTTCCTTGTCCCCCACCACGAGTAGGTAGGGAATCTTTTGCAACGAATGTTCCCGGATTTTATAACCGATCTTATCGCTGCGCAAATCAGACTCAACTCTAAGGCCTTGTTTTTGCAGTCTTTGCGCCACTTGGGCCGCGTAGTCGGCCGAGTCGTCGGTGATGCTCATCACCACGGCCTGCACCGGCGCGAGCCACAGCGGCATGGCGCCGGCGTGGTGTTCGATCAGCATGCCGATGAAACGCTCCATCGAGCCGACGATGGCGCGATGCAGCATGACGGGCCGGCGCCGCGCGGACTGCTCGTCCACGTAGTTGGCGTCCAGGCGCTCGGGCATCATGAAATCCACCTGCATCGTGCCCACCTGCCAGGCGCGTCCGATCGAGTCCTTCAAGTGGTATTCGATCTTCGGGCCGTAGAACGCGCCCTCGCCGGGCAGTTCGGTCCAGCTCTCGACGCCGCTGCCGCGCAGCGCGTCGCGCAGCGCCTGCTCGGCCTTGTCCCAGACCTCGTCGCTGCCGATGCGCTTTTCCGGGCGCAGCGCGATTTTCAACGCGATGTCGGTGAACCCGAAATCCGCGTAGGTCTTCATGGCCTGGCCGTGGAAGGCCGCCACCTCGGACTCGATCTGCCGCTCGGTGCAGAAGATGTGCCCGTCGTCCTGGGTGAAGCCGCGCACCCGCAGCAGCCCGTGCAGCGCGCCGGAGGGCTCGTTGCGGTGGCAACCGCCGAATTCGCCGTAGCGCAGCGGCAGGTCGCGGTAGCTGCGCAGGCCGGCGTTGAAAATCTGTACATGCCCGGGGCAGTTCATCGGCTTGAGCGCGTACTGGCGCTTCTCCGACTCGGTGAAGAACATGTTCTCCGCGTAGTTGTCCCAGTGGCCCGAGCGCTTCCACAGGCTCACGTCCAGCACCTGGGGGCCACGCACCTCGTGGTAGCCGCTGTCGCGGTACACGCGGCGCATGTACTGCTCCACCGCCTGCCAGATCTGCCATCCCTTGGGGTGCCAGAAGGCCAGGCCGGGGGCCTCGTCCTGGAAATGGAACAGGTCGAGCTCGCGTCCCAGGCGACGATGGTCGCGCTTCTCGGCTTCCTCCAGTCGGTGCAGATAGGCGGCCTGCTCCTCCTTGCGCGCCCAGGCGGTGCCATAGATGCGCTGGAGTTGCTCGTTGCGGTGGTCGCCGCGCCAGTAGGCGCCGGCCACCTTCATGAGCTTGAACACCTGCAGGCGCCCGGTGGAGGGCACGTGGGGGCCGCGGCACAGGTCGGTGAAGGAGCCTTCCGTGTACAGCGACACGTCCTCGCCGGCCGGGATGTCGCGGATGATCTCGGCCTTGTAGCGCTCGCCCTGCCCTTCGAAGAAGGCCACGGCCTCGTCGCGCGGCAGCACGCGGCGCTGCACGGGCTCGTCGCGCGCGGCGATCTGCGCCATGCGCTGCTCGATCGCGCCCAGGTCCTCGGGCGTGAACGGGCGCTTGTAGGCGAAGTCGTAGTAGAAGCCATCGTCGATCACCGGGCCGATGGTGACCTGCGCCTCGGGAAACAGTTCCTTGACGGCGTAGGCCAGCAAGTGGGCGGTGGAGTGGCGCAGCACCTCCAGGCCTTCCGGGTCCTTGGCGGTGACGATGCTCACGCGCACGTCCTGCCCGTCCTGCAGGCGGTGGCTGAGGTCGACCAGGCGGTCGTCCACCTTGGCGGCCAGCGCCGCCTTGGCCAGGCCGGGGCCGATGCTGGCGGCCACGTCGGCCAGGCTCAGCGGTTGTTCGTAACTGCGGCGCGATCCGTCGGGAAGCGTGATGTTGAGCATGGTGCGCTGGAAGCGGGCAACAAAAAAGTGCGGGCAAGCCGCACTTGTGTCTTTGCTACGCGTCGGAGGTTTGCGCGCGCGACGATCCGCACAGCCTGGTCGGGAGTTCAGGGCTCGCGACGAGTTCGCGCGGGCAGCGGCAAACGGGGCTGTGCGTTCATGGGCACGGTGCAGGCAGTGCGGCTCTGACAGTGCGGCCCTCATCGGGGCCGGCGAAAAATCTGGTAGGCGGTATTGGAATCGAACCAACGACCTCTTGCATGTCAAGCAAGCGCTCTAACCATCTGAGCTAACCGCCTGGAAACCGTAAATAGTAGCACGAGATTGCCGATTCCAGGCAAGTATTCCAGGCGTACCCCAGGTGCGTTCAGCGCCTGCGCGCCAGTCGCACGCCCTGCACTTCGCGCAGCTGGCCCAGCGCCGACGACAGCGCCTCCAGGCCCGGCAGCTCGACCGTGAACATCATGTGGGCGGTATCGCCGCGGCTTTGCGTGCGCACGCCGATGACGTTGATCTTCTGCTTGGAGAACACCTCGGAGATATCGCGCAGCAGGCCGTGGCGGTCGCTGGCCTCGACCATCAGGTCCACCGCGTACACCCCGGAATCGCGCGCGCCCCAGGTCACCGGAATCACGCGCTCCGGATGGCGTTCGCGCAGATGCCGCGCATTGCTGCAGTCGGCACGGTGCACCGAGACGCCACGGCCACGGGTGACGAAGCCGCAGATGGCATCGGGCGGCGCCGGCTTGCAGCAGCCGGCCAGCTGGGTCAGAAGCGCATCCACGCCCACCACGAGCACGCCACCGGGCTGGGCCTTGGCGGCGCGCAGCTCGAGTTGCGCGGAGTCGGGCTGCGGCTCCTCCGCGCCGCGCAGGAAGGTCTCGACCTGGCGCAGCGGGAGGCTCTCGCTGCCCAGGCGCTCGAACAGATGCTCGGGGCTACGCAGGCCGAGGCCGCTGGCGAGTTCCTGCAGGCTCATGCCGGTGCGCCCTTCGCGCTGCAGCAGCCTCTCCACCTGCGCGCGGCCCTGGGCCATGGTCTGCTCCAGCGCCTGGGCGTTGAACCAGGCGCGCACCTTGGCGCGCGCGCGCGCCGAGCGCAGGAACCCGAGTTCGGGGTTCAGCCAGTCGCGCGAGGGTCCGCCCTGCTTGGCGGCGACGATCTCCACCGTCTGCCCGCTGCGCAGCGGGGTGTTCAGCGGCAGCAGCGCGCCGTCGACCCGAGCGCCGCGGCAGCGATGCCCCAGGTCGGTATGCAGCGCGTAGGCGAAGTCCACCGCGGTGCTGCCGCTATCCAGTTCCAGGATGCGCGCCTGCGGGGTGAGCACGTAGACACGGTCGTCGAAGGGGTTGCCGGCCGCTGGCGCGGCCTGCGCGCCGCCGCCCGCCTCGCCGGCCAGTTCGCCGCGCCAGGCGAGCAGTTGGCGGGCCAGCGCCACCTTGGCGTCGAAGCTGGAGGCTGCCACCACGCCCTTGTAGCCCTGCACCCCGGCTTCCTTGTAGGCCCAGTGCGCCGCCACGCCCCGCTCGGCGTGTTCGTGCATGGCCTGGGTGCGGATCTGGATTTCCAGCGGCAGCTGGCGCGGGCCCCGCACCACCGTGTGCAGCGACTGGTAGCCGTTGGCCTTGGGGCGGGCGATGTAGTCGTCGTATTCGGCCTCCAGCGGGCTCCACAGCTGGTGCACCAGGCTCAGCGCCGCATAGCACTGGTCGACGGTGGCGACCACGACGCGCAGCGCCAGCAGATCCATGACCTGGTCGAGTTGCAGGGACTTGCCCTGCATCTTGCGCCAGATGCTGTAGGCGTGCTTGCGCCGGCCGCTGACCACGGACTCGATGCCTTGCGCGCCCAGCGTCTCGCGCACGCGCTCGCTGGCCTGCGCGATCAGCGCCTCGTGCTCGGCACCGCGGCGGCGCATCCATTCGGCGATGCGCGCGTACTCGGCGGGATGCTCCAGGCGGAAAGCCAGGTCCTCGATTTCCCACTTCACCTGCCACAGCCCGAGGCGGTTGGCCAGCGGCGCCCAGATCTGCAGCGAGGTGTGCACGAAGTCCTCGGGCGCGCCCTTGCCCGCCGCCGTGTAATAGCGCAGCGACTGCAGCCGTGACGCGAGGCGCAGCGGGATCACGCGCAGATCCTCGGACATGGCCAGCAGCAGCCGGCGCAGCATTTCGCGGTGGCGCGTGGAGGTGTCGGCCGAGCCGCCGGCCCCGGCCTGACGCGCCTGCGTGAACACGCCCATGAGCTTGCGGCTTTCCATGGCCAGGCGGGCGTTGTCGCGCCCGAAGACCTTGGACAGTTGCTCCTCGGGCTTGGACAGCTGCCCGGCGGCCAGGCTGAGCCACGCCGCGGCGCGCGTGGCCTCGTCGGCGCCGATGGCGGCGAGGATGGCCTGCACCGCGTCGGCGTGCGGCAACGCGGGTTCGCCGCTGTCGAGCAGCACCTCGGCCAGCAGCGGTGCGCTGAAGGCGCGGGCGCGCTGCGGCAGCGCCTCGTCGGCGTCGGCGCCGAGCGCGGCCGCCGGCGGGTCCGCCGATGCAGGAGATTTCGCGGGGCGGTTCATCGAGTGTGCAACGGAATGCGCATCCGGGGTCGAAGGAAAGCCGGGCGGCAACCTCAGGCGGCCGCCATGTGCTCGAACAGGAAACGCCGCACCGGCTCGATCTGCTCCGGGCTCATCAGCGTCGGCGCATGGCCCACGCCGGCGATTTCCAGTCCCTGGGCGCAGGGCCCGCGCGCGCGCATGGCCTGCAGGGTGCCGTCGCTCAGGATGTCCGAGCGCTCGCCGCGCAGCACCAGGGTCGGCGCCCTCACCGCGTCGTAAAGGGCCCACATGGCCTGCTCGCCCGCGGCCAGCTGCGTGGCCGCGTCGGGCGCGGCCAGTTGCGCGAAGCCCTGCAGGATGGCCGGGTCGTAGTGCAGCAGCAGGCTGCCGTCGGCCTGCTCGACCAGCATGGGTCGGGACAGTTCCAGCCAGTCGGCGCGGCTGTGCGGGCCGAAGCCCTCCGAGACCGACCATAGGTAGTCGGCCGCCTCGTCCAGGCTGGCGAAGCGCATGCGCCTGGCCAGGCCGCCGGCGATGCGCCGCAGGCCCTGCTCGGCGATGGCCGGGCCGATGTCGTTGAGCACCAGCGCCTGCAGCGGGCTGTCGCGCAGGCCGCCCAGCGCGATGCCGACGAGCCCGCCCATGGACGTGCCCACCCAGCCCAGGCGACGCGCGCGCAGGCGCGCCAGCAGGGTGACCATGTCGGCCGCGTACTGGGGCACCTGGTACAGCTCGGGAGCCAGCCACTGCGAGCGCCCGCGCCCGGCCACGTCGGGACACACCACGCGCAGGCGCGGACTCAGCGCGGCGGCCAGGCGGTCGAAATCGCGCCCCTGACGCGACAGGCCGTGCACGCAGACCACCACGTCGGGGTTGTCCGGCTCGCCCCACTCCCAGTAGGCCATGCGATGCAGGCCTCCGGGGTGCAGGCAGGAGACGGTTTCGAGGCGGGGTTGGCGAGGATCGGCCATGGGTTCGGGCGCCGTCGGGGCGGCTGCAGGTACGATGCGTCAGTTGCAGTTTAGGCCCGCGCCGGGGCATGCACGAACACCCCGAGCGCCCACGAGATTCGCGTTCATGCTTCGAACTCCCTACGAAGACCTGTTGCGCACGGTGCTGCGCGACGGCGTCGACAAATCCGACCGCACCGGCACGGGCACGCGCAGTCATTTCGGGGCCCAGCTGCGCTTCGACCTGCGCGAGGGCTTTCCGCTGGTGACCACCAAGCGGGTGCATTTCAAGAGCGTCGCGGTGGAGCTGCTGTGGTTCCTGCGCGGGGACAGCAACCTGGCCTTCCTGCACGAGCATGGCGTGACCATCTGGGACGAATGGGCCGACGCGCAGGGCGAACTGGGGCCGGTGTACGGCGTGCAGTGGCGCTCCTGGCCGACCGCCGACAGCGGCCACGTGGACCAGATCGCGCAATTGATCCAGGGCCTGCGCACCCAGCCGGATTCGCGTCGCCACCTGGTCAGCGCCTGGAACGTGGGCGAGGTCTCGCGCATGGCGCTGCCGCCTTGCCACGTGATGTTCCAGTTCTACGTGGCGCCGGCCAGGGCGGGCGAGGCCCCTCGCCTGAGCTGCCAGCTCTACCAGCGCAGCGCCGACCTGTTCCTGGGCGTGCCCTTCAACATCGCCAGCTATGCGCTGCTCACCCACATGGTGGCCGAGCAATGCGGCTTCGACGTGGGCGAGTTCATCTGGACCGGCGGCGACTGCCACATCTACCACAACCATTTCGAGCAGGTGCGCCTGCAGTTGTCGCGCCCGCCGTTCGAGTCGCCGCGCCTGCGCCTGCGCCGCCGCCCGGCCAGCGTGTTCGGCTACGAGCTCGACGATTTCGAACTCATCGACTACCGGCACCACCCGGCGATCAAGGCGCCGGTGGCCGTCTGACTCCCGCGAGGCCTCCATGTCCCCATCCACCCCCGGCACCCGCGTCAGCCTCATCGCCGCGGTCGCGCGCAACCGCGTGATCGGCCGCGACAACGCGCTGGTCTGGCACATCCCGGCCGATCTGGCGCATTTCAAGAAAATCACCCACGGCCACCCGATCGTCATGGGGCGCAAGACCTGGGAATCCATCGGCCGGCCGCTTCCCGGGCGCCGCAACCTGGTGCTCACGCGCCAGGAAGCCTGGAGCGCGCAGGGCGCGGAGCCGGTGGCCTCGCTGCAGGAAGCGCTGCGCCTGTGCGTGGAAGCCCCGGAGGTGTTCGTGATCGGCGGCGCGCAGATCTACGAGCAGGCGCTGCCGCTGGCGCAGCGGCTGTGGCTGACGGAGATCGACGCCGAGGCCCAGGGCAACGCCCTCTTCCCCGAGTGGCCGCGGGAGAGTTTCGAGCAGATCAGCCGCGAGCACCATCAGGCGCAGCCGGGCATCCCGGCTTTCGACTTCGTGCTCTACGAGCGCCGCGCCCGCGCCTGAGCCGGCGGCGGACGCGGCGGTGTCGCGGGCGTTCAGCTGCCCGCGACGGTCATCGACTCCAGCAGGATGGAGCCGGTGCGCCGGCTGCCGCTGACGTGCACGTCGGCGCCCACCGCGCGGATGCCCCGCAACATGTCGCGCAGGTTGCCCGCCACCGTGATCTCGTGCACGGGATGGCGGATCTCCCCGCCTTCGACCCAGAAACCCATGGCTCCGCGCGAATAGTCGCCGGTGACGTAGTTGATGCCGTGGCCGATGAGCTCGATGACGAACAGGCCGCGGTCGAGCTTGCGCAGCATCTGCGCCAGATCGTCGCCGGGACGGGTGAGCCGGCTGCTCAGGCTCAGGTTGTGCGAGCCGCCGGCGTTGCCGGTGGTGGGCATTCCCAGCTTGCGTCCCGAGTAGGTCGACAGGAAATAGCCCTCCAGCACGCCCGCGCGCACGACCCGGCGCTTGCTGGTGCGCACGCCCTCGTCGTCGAAGGGCGCGCTGCCCATGCCGTCGGGCACGCCCGGATCCTCCATCAGGTCCAGGTGCGGAGCGAGCACCTGCTTGCCGAGCTGATCGACCAGGAAGGAGGCCTTGCGGTACAGGGTGCCGCCGCTGGCCGCGTGCACCAGCGAGCCGATCAGCCCGGCGGCCAGCGGTGCCTCGAACAGCACCGGATACTGGCCGGTGGGAATCTTGCGCGCGCGCAGACGCGACAGCGAGCGCTCGGCGGCGTAGCGCCCCAGCGCCTCGGGGTCGGCCAGCCGGGTCGCATCGCGATGGCTGCTCCACCAGTAGTCGCGCTGCATGTCGTTGCCGCGCCCGGCGATGGGCACGCAGGACAGGCTGTGGCGGCTGCTGGCATAGCCGTTGCTGAAGCCTCGGCTGTTGGCCAGCAGGAAGTGCATGTGCTGCGCGGACACCGAGGCGCCCTCGCTGTTGCGGATGCGTCGATCGGTGGCGAACGCGGCGTCCTCGGCGCGGCGCGCCAGTTCCACGGCCTGCTCGACGCTGGGGTCCCAGGGGTGGTACAGCCGCGGCTCGCGCGTGCGCCCGGCCAGCAATTCGGGCTCGGGCAGGCCGGCGCAGTCGTCCTCGGCGGTGTAGCGCGCGATGTCGAAGGCCGCGCGCACGGTGCTGCGGATGGCCTGCGCGGAGAAGTCCGAGGTGCTCGCGTGGCCGCGGCGCTGCCCGGCGTAGACGGTGACGTCCAGCCCCTTGTCGGTGTTGTGCTCGACCTGCTCGACGCGCCCGAGGCGCACGTTGACGCTCAGGCCCTGGCCCTCGGAGACCTCGACCGCCGCGTCGCTGGCGCCAGCCTCGCGCGCTTCACGCAGGGCCAGCGCCGCGAGTTCCTGGAAATCGGATGGAGAGTATGCGAAATGACCCACGGCAGACCTGATGATTGGAAGGATGGAAAACACGACCGCGCGATGGCGCTTCGCCGCGTCCTGCGACCCGCCCGATAATACGGGCCCATGAAATCGCACACATTCTCCCGCGGCGCCGCGCCCGACGCCGATGAACTCGCAGGCCGCGACCCGAACGAGCCGCCGAGCAAGAGCCAGCGCAAGCGCGACATGCTGGAGCTGCAGCAATTGGGCGAAAGCCTGGCCCAGCTGCCGCGTGCGCGCATCGACGTGCTGGACGTGCCCGAGGCGCTGCGCGACGCGTTGCGCGAATGGGCCCGACTGCGCAGTTTCGAGGGGCGACGCCGGCATGCACAGTACATCGGCAAACTCATGCGCAAGGTCGACCCCGAGCCTTTGCGCCAGGCGCTGCTGGAGGCCACCGGCGAGAGCCGCGCCGCGGTGGCCCGATTGCACCAGCTCGAGGACTGGCGCGAGCGCCTGCTCGCCGACGACGCGGCGCTGGCCGAGTTGGTCCGGGAACACCCCAGCGCGCCCGTGCAGGAATTACGTCAGTGCATCCGCGCGGCGCGTGCCGAGCGCGCCGGCGGCAAGCCCCCGCGCCAGTTTCGCCTGCTGTACCAGCATCTCAAGCAACTGCTGCTCCCCGACGTCCCGGCCGGGGATTCCCCCCACGACGAAACCGACGATCATGACGACGCCCTCCTCTCCGACTGAGGCCCCGCAGGCGCCCCCCGAGGCGGTGCATATCGGGCTGGTGTCGATCAGCGACCGCGCCTCCAGCGGCGTGTACGCCGACCAGGGCCTGCCTTCGCTGCGCGAATGGCTGCAGCGCGCGCTGCGCAATCCCCTGCGTTTGAGCGAACGCCTGATCCCCGACGAGCGCGAAGGCATCGCCGCCGCGCTGCGCGATCTGGTGGACGTCGCCGGCTGCGACCTCGTGCTGACCACCGGCGGCACGGGCCCCGCGCTGCGCGACGTGACGCCGGAGGCGACCGCCGACGTGGCGGACCGGGTGCTGCCGGGCTTCGGCGAGGAAATGCGGCGCATCAGCCGGCATTTCGTGCCCACCGCGATCCTGTCGCGCCAGCTGGGCGTGATCCGGGGCAAGGCGCTGATCCTCAACCTGCCGGGCCAGCCCAAGTCCATCCGCGAGACCCTGGAAGGCCTGCGCGACGCCGAGGGCCAGCTGCAGGTGCAGGGGGTGTTCGCCGCCGTGCCCTATTGCGTGGACCTGATCGGCGGGCCCTACCTGGAAACCGACCCGGAGGTCTGCCAGCCCTTCCGGCCCAAGTCCGCGCAGCGCCCGCCGCGCGCCTGATCGACGCGGACCGGGCAGGCCCGCGCGCTCCGGCGCGCACGCCGGGCGCCGCGGGTCAAAGCAGGCGCAGCAATTCGCCGGGATGGTCCAGCACGTGCTGGGCGCCCCAGTCGCGCGAGGCCTGCGGGCCGCCGTACCCGTAGGCGGCGGCGGCCGCGTCCATGCCGGCCGCCAGCGCCGCCTGCACGTCGCGCAGGTCGTCGCCCACGTACAGGCAGCCAGCGGGGGCGATGCGCAGCGCCGCCGCGGCGTGCAGCAGCGGATCGGGTGCCGGCTTGGCGCGCGCCGTGGTATCGCCGCTGACCACGCAGCCGGGCGGCGCGCCCAGGTCGAGCCGGCTCAGCAGCGCATCGGTGTAGCGCGTCAGTTTGTTGGTGACGATGCCCCAGGGAATGGCACGGCGCTGCAGCTCGCGCAGCAGCGACTCGATGCCGTCGAAGGGGCGGGTGAGCACGCAGATGGAGGCTTCGTAGTTGGCCAGGAATTCCTCGCGCAGGCTGTTCCAGTCGGGGTCCTGGGGCTGCGCGCCCAGGCCGGCCTGCAACAGCCCGCGCGCGCCGTGCGAGGCCATCGGGCGCAGTTGCTCCAGCGGCAGCGCGGCCATGCCGCGCTGCCGGCGCATGCGATTGAGCGCCTCGGCGAGGTCGGGCGCGCTGTCGGCCAGGGTGCCGTCCAGGTCGAACAGCACGCTGCGGTAAGGGGCGCGCGAGGCGGCCGGGGCACTTCGCACCAGGGTGTTCATGCGCCGGGCGCGGCCGCCGCGTCCGGACGCCGGCAGGCCAGGAAGTAGTTCACGTCCACGCGCGAGCCCATGCGCCAGCCACCGCGCAGCACATCGGGCTCCAGGCCGCGGAATTCCAATGCGTCCAGGCCGGCCTCGCGCGCCCAGCCCGCCAGTTCGCTGGGGCGCAGGAAGCGTGCGTACTCGTGGGTACCGCGTGGCAGCAGGCGCAGCAGGTACTCGGCGCCGACGATGGCCAGCGCGAAGGACTTCAGGTTGCGGTTGATGGTGGAAAAGAACACCCAGCCGCCGGGACGCACCAGTTGCGCCGCCGCGCGCACCACGGAATCGGGGCGCGGCACGTGCTCGAGCATTTCCATGCAGCACACGAGATCGAAGCCGGCCGGACGCTCTGCGGCCAGCTGTTCGGCGCTGATGAGCTCGTAGTTGATCCCCAGCGAGCGATCCAGCGCGTGCATGCGCGCCACCTTCAACGCGCGCTCGGCCAGGTCGATGCCGGTGACCCGCGCGCCGCGCTCGGCCAGCGCCTCGGACAGGATGCCGCCGCCACAGCCGATGTCCAGCGCATGCGCGCCTTCGAGCCGGGCGTGCGAGGCGATCCAGTTCACGCGCAGGGGGTTGATGTCGTGCAGGGGCTTGAATTCCCCGTCCAGATCCCACCAGCGGTGGGCGGCGCCGGCGAACTTGTTCAGTTCCGCCGCGTCCGAATTGGTGTGCATGGTCGTTGCCGTCATGGCGTGCCGCTCCGCTGCTGGCACTGTGGCACAGCGCGGGAATCCCGAGCGGCATGGCCGCTGGTCCCGCGCGCCCCACAGGGCCGAAAAAAAACCCCGCCATGGCGGGGTCGCACCGGCCGCGCGCCGCGCGGCCGGGTGGTCTTGCCCGGATCTTACTGCTGTTGATCCGGTTGCTTCATCACGGTGTGGGTGCCGACGATCTCGACCACCGCACGGCGGTTCGGAGCCTGGCAGGCCACACGCGCCTTGAAGGTGCCGTGGCAGCTCTTCGGATCCACGCGGAAGTCGGTCTTGCCCTTGCCTTCGATGTAGACCTTGTCGGCCGGGATGCCCTGGCTCACCAGGTACTCCTTGACGGCCATCGCGCGACGCTGCGACAGCTTCAGGTTGTACTTGACGGGGCCGAAGCTGTCCGTGTAACCGGTGGAGATCACGGTTTCCAGGTTCACTTCCTTGATCTTCTGGGCCAGCTCGTCCAGGGCCTGCTTGCCGGCGGGCAGCAGCACGGACTTGTCGAAGTTGAAGAACGCGTCAGCAGAGTAGGTGATCTTCTCGCTGGTGGGCACCGGCACGGGCGCCGGGGCCGGGGCGGGAGCGGGCGCCGGTTCCGCGACCGGGGCCGGGGCAGCGGCCTTGGCCACGATGGCTCCGTCGCAGCCGGTGGCGGCGGTGGCGGGGGTCCAGAAGTTATCGCGCCAGCACAGGTTGCCGGTGCCGTCGCGCCAGGTCTGGCCGAACGGGCTGACCCAGTTGTTCACGTCGGGCGAGCCTTGGGCGAAAGCCGCGCTGCTGCAAGCGGCCAGGGCAGCGACGACCAGGAGTTTTCCGAATTTTTGGGTCTTGATCATGTTGTATCTCTCCAAAGTTGGGACCACCTGCCTATCGTACCCGTGGGGATCCGAGCATGGGAGGGATTACCCCACCCCCGGACGGGTTCGCGGCCACATCTGCGTCGCTATTCTGCCACATCGCCCCCCGCAAAAGCAGCGTCTGGCGCGAAACCTGCGCGATTGGCGCGTTGCGCCCGCGCGCTCCCCGCGCCCCGGGGAGCCGGCGGCGCGCGCTGTTACCATGGAATGCTTGATTTTCGAAGCGCGCGCCCGGGGCACGCCTGCCTTGGCGCCGGCTCGGCGCTCCACCCAGGTCCAGCATGTCCGCCTACGCCAAAGAAACCCTTCCAGTCAGCCTGGAAGAAGAGATGCGTCGTTCCTACCTCGATTACGCGATGAGCGTGATCGTCGGCCGCGCGCTGCCAGACGTGCGCGACGGCCTCAAGCCGGTGCATCGGCGCGTGCTGTTCGCGATGCACGAGCTGTCCAACTCGTGGAACCGGCCCTACAAGAAATCCGCTCGTATCGTCGGCGACGTGATCGGTAAATACCATCCGCACGGCGATCAGTCGGTGTACGACACCATCGTGCGCATGGCGCAGGATTTCTCCCTGCGTTACATGCTGGTCGACGGCCAGGGCAATTTCGGCTCGGTCGACGGCGATAACGCGGCGGCGATGCGTTACACCGAAATCCGCCTGGCCAAGATCGCGCACGAAATGCTGGCCGACATCGACAAGGAAACCGTCGATTTCGGCCCCAACTACGACGGCTCCGAGCAGGAGCCGCTGGTACTGCCTGCGCGCATCCCCAACCTGCTGCTCAACGGCTCGGCGGGTATCGCGGTGGGCATGGCCACCAACATTCCCCCGCACAACCTGGGCGAGCTCATCGACGGTTGCCAGCACCTGCTGCGCCATCCCGACGCCGACGTCGAGACCCTGATGCAGTTCATCCCGGCTCCCGACTTCCCAACCGCCGGCATCATCTACGGCCTGTCGGGGGTGCGCGAGGCCTACCGCACCGGTCGCGGCCGCGTGGTGATGCGCGCGCGCTGCCATTTCGAGGACATCGACCGTGGCCAGCGCCAGTCGATCATCGTCGACGAGCTGCCCTACCAGGTCAACAAGCGCACTCTGCTCGAGCGCATCGCCGAGCTGGTGCGGGAAAAGAAGATCGAGGGCATCAGCCACATCCAGGACGAGTCCGACAAGTCGGGCATGCGCGTGGTCATCGAGCTCAAGCGCGGCGAGATGGCCGAGGTGGTGCTCAACAAGCTGTACAAGCAGACCCAGCTGCAGGACACCTTCGGCGTCAACATGGTGTGCCTGGTCGACGGCCAGCCGCGCCTTCTCAATCTGCGCCAGATGCTGCAGGCCTTCCTGCAGCACCGTCGCGAGGTCATCACGCGCCGCAGCGTGTACGAGCTGCGCAAGGCGCGCGAACGCGGCCACGTGCTGGAAGGCCTGGCGGTGGCGCTGGCCAACCTGGACCGCATGATCGAGTTGATCAAGTCGGCCCCCACGCCGCCGGTGGCGCGCGAGCAGCTGCTGGCCGAGGTGTGGGCGCCGGGCGAGGCGCGCGCCATGCTGGCGCGGGTCGAGGGCTCGCCGAAGGACTTCCAGCCCGCCGACCTGGATGCGCGCTTCGGGCTGAAGGAAGACGGCTACCGCCTGTCCGAGACCCAGGCGCAGGAGATCCTGCAGATGCGCCTGCAGCGCCTGACGGGGCTGGAGCAGGACAAGATCGTGCAGGAGTACAAGGAGGTCATGAGCCAGATCGCCGACCTGCTGGACATCCTGGCGCGTCCGGAGCGCATCACCCGCATCATCGCCGATGAGCTGACCGCGCTGAAGACCGAGTTCTCCGACGCCCGGCGCTCGAGCATCGAGCCCAACGCCACCGAACTCGACGTGGAGGACCTGATCGCGCCGCAGGAAATGGTGGTGACCATCTCCCACGTGGGCTACGTGAAGAGCCAGCCGGTGCTGGAGTACCGCGCGCAGCGCCGCGGCGGCCGCGGCAAGCTGGCCAGCGGCACCAAGGAAGACGACTGGATCGACCAGCTGTTCGTGGCCAATACCCACGACATGCTGCTGTGCTTCTCCAATCGCGGCCGCGTGTACTGGATGAAGGTCTACGAAGCGCCGCAGGGCGGGCGCGGATCGCGCGGACGCCCGCTGGTCAACCTGTTCCCGCTGGCCGAAGGCGAGAAGATCACCGCGGTGCTGCCGGTGAAGACCTTCGACGAGGAGCACTTCGTGTTCATGGCCACCGCGCAGGGCACGGTGAAGAAGACCCCGCTGTCGGCCTTCGCCAATCGCCGCAGCGCCGGCATCATCGCCTGCGCGCTGGACGACGACGACTACCTGGTCGGCGTGGCCATCACCGACGGCAAGCACGACGTCATGCTGTTCTCCGACGCCGGCAAGGCCGTGCGCTTCGACGAGGAGGACGTGCGCCCGATGGGCCGCGAGGCGCGCGGCGTGCGCGGCATGAACCTGGAGTCGGGCCAGAACGTGATCGCCATGCTGGTGGCCGAGGACGAGACCCAGAGCGTGCTCACCGCCACCGAGAACGGCTTCGGCAAGCGCACACCGATCACCGAGTACACGCGCCATGGCCGCGGCACCAAGGGCATGATCGCGATCCAGACCAGCGAGCGCAACGGCAAGGTGGTGGCGGCCTGCCTGGTGCGTGGCGACGACGAGATCATGCTCATCACCGACACCGGCGTGCTGGTGCGCACCCGGGTGGCCGAGATCCGCGAACTGGGCCGCGCCACGCAGGGCGTCACGCTGATCGCGCTCGACGCAGGCGCGCTGCTGATCGGCGTGCAGCGCGTGGCCGAATCGGATCCCCAGGTGTTCGGTGCGGACGGCGACGCCGCGCCGGATGCGAACGGAGAGGCGAACGGAGAGGCGAACGGAGATGCGGATGCCTGAGCGCCGCCCCTACAACTTCTCCGCCGGCCCGGCGACCATGCCGGAGGAGGTGCTGCGCCAGGCCGCCGAGGAGATGCTGGACTGGCAGGGCACGGGCATGAGCGTGATGGAGATGAGCCATCGCGGCGAAGCCTTCGGACGCATCATCCACCAGGCCGAATCGGATCTGCGCCAGCTGCTCGGCGTGCCTTCCGACTACGCGGTGCTGTTCATGCAGGGCGGCGCGCTGGCGCAGAACGCGCTGATTCCGCTGAACCTGTCGCGCGGCGCTCGCGCCGACTACGTGGTCACCGGCTCCTGGTCGGCCAAGAGCGAGCGCGAGGCGCGCAAGTTCTGCGACGTGCACGTGGCCGCGATGCCCGACGGCGGCTTCCTGGACATTCCGCCGCCGGCGTCGTGGCAGGTGCGCGAGGACGCCGCCTACCTGCATTACTGCGGCAACGAGACCATCGACGGCGTGGAGTTCGCCGACGTGCCCACGGGCTTCGCGCCGCCGCTGGTGGCCGACATGTCCTCGAGCATCCTGTCACGCCCGCTGGACGTCGCGGCCCATGGCTGCGTGTACGCCGGAGCGCAGAAGAACATCGGCCCGGCCGGGGTGACGCTGGTGATCGCGCGCCGGGACCTGCTGGGCCATGCCCTGCCCTTCTGTCCCAGCGCCTTCGACTACGCCGTGGCCGACGCCAACGGCTCCATGTACAACACCCCGCCGACCTATGCCATCTACATGGCCGGGCTGGTGCTGCAGTGGATCGCCCGCCAGCGCGAGGGCGAACTGCACGGCCTGGCTGCGGTGACCGAGCGCAACCGGCGCAAGGCGGCCATGCTGTACGAGTGCATCGACGCGTCGTCGCTGTACGTCAACCGCGTGGCGCCTGCGGTGCGCTCGCGCATGAACGTGCCCTTCCAGTTGCGCGACACGGCGCTGGACGCGGCCTTCCTGGACGGCGCGCGCCAGCGCGGACTGCTGCAGCTCAAGGGCCACAAGTCGGTGGGCGGCATGCGCGCGAGCATCTACAACGCGATGCCCGAGTCCGGCGTGCGCGCACTGGTCGACTACCTGCGCGACTTCGAGCGCAGCCACTGAACCCGCGGCGCGGGCCCGCGCCGATCCGCCCCAGCATGAGCTCCGACACCGTCCTCCATCCCCTGCGCGACCAGATCGACGCGATCGATCGCGAAATCCTCGAACTGCTCAACCGGCGCGCGCGCCTGGCGCAGGAGATCGGCGTGCACAAGCACCGGCTGGGCATGCCGGTGTTCCGCCCCGAGCGCGAGCTGGCGGTGGTGCGCAAGGTGCAGCAGGCCAACCCCGGCCCGCTGCTCGACGCCGGCCTGGCGGCGGTGTGGACCGAGATCATGTCGGCCTGCCGCGCCCTCGAAGGGTTGCAACGCGTCGCCTACCTGGGCCCGGAAGGCACCTATACCGAGCTGGCGGCGCGCCGCTTCTTCGGCTCCAGCTGCGAGCTGCTGCCCTGCGCCGATCTCGACGAGGTGTTCCGCAGCCAGCTCGGCGGCGGCGCCAGCCACGCCGTGGTCCCGGTGGAGAACTCCACCGAGGGCGCGGTGGCGCGCACGCTGGACCTGCTGTTGTCGCAGCCGGCGCATCTGTGCGGCGAGATCAGCCTGCCCATCCACCACAACCTGCTGCGCCTGCGCGAGGGCCTGCAGGGCGTGCGCGCGGTGCTCGCGCATCCGCAGGCCCTGTCGCAATGCCGCCAGTGGCTGGACGCGCACCTCCCGGGCGTGGAGCGTCGCGCCGTGGCCAGCAACGCCGAGGCGGCGCGCCTGGCGGCGCAGGACGAGACCCTGGCGGCCATCGCCGGCGAACACGCGGCCGGCCTGTACGCCTTGCGCCTGGCCGCCTCGCACATCCAGGACGAGGTGGGCAACCGCACGCGCTTCGTGGTGCTGGGAGCCGAGACCCCGGCACCCAGCGGACGCGACCGCACCAGCCTGATCCTGGCCGTGCCCAACGTGGCCGGCGCGGTCGTGGCCATGCTGCGCCCGCTGGCCGAGCACGGCGTGAGCATGACCCGATTCGAGTCGCGCCCGGCGCGCTCGGGCGCCTGGGAGTACATGTTCTACGTCGACCTGGAAGGCCACGCGGACGAGCCGCCGGTGGCCGCCGCGCTGCAGGCGCTGCGCGCGCATTGCGCCTTTTTCAAGAACCTGGGTTCCTACCCCATCCGCCAGGACTGATCGCCCGGTCCTGCCCATCCGCTTCGAGCATTCGCCATGTCCAACGTCGCCCGTTCCACCACCGACTGGGGCACCGAATCGGTGCGCAGCATCAACCCCTACGTCGGCGGCCGCCCGATTTCCGAGGTCGCCCGCGAATTCGGGCTCGCCCCCGATTCCATCGTCAAGCTGGCCTCCAACGAGAACCCGCTGGGCATGTCCCCGGCCGCGCGCCAGGCCATGCTCGACGCCGCGCTGGAGGCCCCGCGCTATCCCGACAACGACGCCTTCGAACTGCGTGCTGCGCTGGCGCGCCATCTCGGCGTGGACCCGTCGTGGATCGTGCTGGGCCACGGCTCCAGCGACATCCTGGAAATGGCCGCGCGGGCGCTGCTGGCCGAGGGCGACTCCTGTGTGTACTCCCAGTACGGCTTCGTGGTCTACGCCTCGGCCGTGCAGCAGCGCGGCGCGCGTCACATCATCGTGCCGGCGAAGGATTTCGGACACGATCTGCCGGCCATGGCGGCGGCCATCGAGCCCTCGACCCGGCTGGTGTACGTGGCGAACCCGAACAACCCCACCGGCACGCTGGCCAGTCCGGCGCAGATCGAGGAGTTCGTGCGCAGCGTGCCCGAACGGGTCGTGATCGTGCTGGACGAGGCCTACGTCGAGTACCTGGATCCGTCGCTGCAGGGCGCCAGCCTGGAACTGCTGCGCCGGCACCCCAACCTGGTGGTCTCGCGCACCTTTTCCAAGGCCTACGGGCTGGCCGGCCTGCGCATCGGCTATTGCGCCGTGCATCCCGCTCTGGGCGACGTGCTCAACCGGGTGCGTTCGGCCTTCAACACCAGCAACCTGGCCCAGGCGGCCGCACTGGCGGCGCTGCGCGACCAGGAGTTCGTGCGCCGCTCCTCCGAGATCAACCGGGCGGGAATGCGCCAGCTGGAGGCCGGCATCGACCAGCTCGGACTGCAGCGCGTGCCCTCGCACGGCAACTTCCTGCTGGTGCGGGTCGGCGACGACGACAAGGCCGGCGCGCGCGTGGCGCGCGCGATGCTGGCGCAGGGCGTGATCGCCCGCCCGGTGGACAACTATGGGCTCGGCTCCTGGCTGCGCATCTCCGTGGGCACCGAAGCGGAGAACCGCAGCTGCCTGGCCGCGCTGGGCAAGGCCGTGGCCTGAGTCGGAGCATGGTTTCGCGCAATCCCTCCCCGCGGCCGGCGGCGCCCGAGCCGGGCGCGCTGACGCCCCAGTTCCGCCGTCTCGCGGTGCTGGGCGTCGGCCTGCTCGGGGGTTCCTTCGCGCTGGCCGCCAAGCGTGCCGCGCTGGCGCGCGAGGTGGTCGGCTACAGCAAATCCCCGTCGACCATCCAGGCGGCCATCAAGGCCGGCGTGATCGACCACGGCGCCGACTCGGCGCTGCAGGCGGCCACCGGAGCCGACCTTGTGGTGCTGGCCGTGCCGGTGGCTGCCATCGGGCCGCTGCTGCGCCAGATCCGGCTCGGCCTGAGCGACAGCGCGCTGCTGCTGGACGTGGGCAGCACCAAGGCCGACGTCGCCGATGCCGCGCTGCACGCGCTGGGGGAAGCTGCGCGACAGTTCGTGCCCTGCCATCCGATCGCCGGCAGCGAGCGCAGCGGCGTGCAGCATGCGCAGGTCGACCTGTTCGACGGACGGCGCGTGGTGGTCACGCCGCTGGAGGCCAATCCGGCCCGTTTCGTCGATGCCGCCACCCAGGTCTGGGAAGCGCTGGGCGGAGTGGTCTCGGTGATGAGCCCGCACGAGCACGACGCAGCCTTCGCCGCGGTCAGTCACCTGCCTCACCTGCTGGCCTTCGCCTTCGTCTACGCCATCGCGCGCCAGCCCCAGGGCTCGAGCTTCCTGCAGCTGGCCGGTCCGGGTTTCCGCGATTTCACCCGCATCGCCGGCAGCGACCCGACGATGTGGCGGGACGTGTTCCAGGCCAACTCGGCCGAAGTGCTGCAGCAATTGCAGATGTTCAAGCAGGCGGTGGCCGGTTTCGAGGCGCAATTGCGCCAGGGCAACTGGAGCGTGCTCGAATCCCTCATCCGACAGGCCAGTCAGTCGCGCCGGGACTGGGCCTCCCCCTCTCCCGCCGATGACGCGACCTGAATACCTCGACCTGCCGCCCCTGATCGGCGCCGCCGGCAGCGTGCAACTGCCCGGCTCGAAGAGCATTTCCAACCGCGTGCTGCTGCTGGCCGCGCTGGCCGAGGGTCCCGTCGAACTGCCGGGGCTGCTGGATTCGGACGACACGCGGGTGATGCTGGACGCGTTGCGCGCGCTGGGCGTGCGCGTGGACGGCCGCGCCGGCTCCTCCGAGGCCCCGGTGGTGGTGCACGGCTGCGGCGCCCGCCTCGGGCGCGGCCCGGCCGAGCTGTTCCTCGGGAACGCCGGCACCGCGGTGCGCCCGCTGACCGCCGCGCTCGCCGTGCTGGGCGGAGACTATGTGCTGCGGGGCGTGCCGCGCATGCACGAACGCCCGATCGGCGACCTGGTGGAAGCCTTGCGCGCCATGGGCTGTGCCGTGGACTACCTGGGCCAGCCGGGCTACCCCCCGCTGCGCATCGGCAACGGCCGTCCGCGCGTCGATGCGCCGCTGCGCGTGCGCGGCGACGTGTCCAGCCAGTTCCTCACCGCGCTGCTGCTGGCCTTGCCGCTGCTGTCTGGCGAGCACGACATCGAGGTGCAGGTCGAGGGAACGCTGATCTCGCGCCCCTACGTGGCGCTCACGCTGGCGCTGCTGCAGCGCTTCGGCGTGCAGGTGCGCAACCACGACTGGCAGCGGTTCGTCGTGCCCGCCGGCAGCCGCCTGCGCAGCCCGCGCCGGCTGCAGGTCGAGGGCGATGCCTCCTCGGCCTCCTATTTCCTGGCCGCGGGGGCGCTGGGCGGCCTGCACGGACAGGGCGGACCGGTGCGCGTGCTCGGCGTGGACGCCGACAGCCTGCAGGGTGACGTGGAATTCGCGCGCGTTCTCGAAGGCCTGGGCGCCGACATCGCCTGGGGCGACGGCTGGATCGAGGCACGCGGCCTGCGCGAAGGGCGCGCGCGCCTGGCCGGCGGCGACATCGACTGCCTGGCCATTCCGGACGCCGCGATGACCCTGGCGGTCACGGCCCTGTTCGCCGACTCCCCCACCCTGCTGCGGGGTATCGGCAGCTGGCGGGTGAAGGAGACCGACCGCATCCACGCGATGCATACCGAACTCGCCAAGTTGGGCGCGCGGGTGGAGTCCGGGGAGGACTGGCTGCGGGTATGGCCGCTGGCCGAGGCCGACTGGCGCAGCGCCAGCATCGCCACCTACGACGACCACCGCATGGCCATGTGCTTCTCGCTGGCCAGCTTCGGGCCGGCCGACCTGCGCATCGAGGACCCCGCCTGCGTCGGCAAGACCTTCCCCGGCTACTTCGAGGCCTTCGCGCGCGTGGCGCGCCCGGTGCCGGTGCTGGCCATCGACGGCCCCACCGCCTCCGGCAAGGGCACGCTGGCGGCGCGCCTGGCCGAGCGGCTGGGCTGGCATGTGCTGGACTCGGGCAGCCTGTACCGGGCCACCGCGCTGTGCGCGATGCGCCAGGGCCTGGCGCTCGACGACGAGGCCGGGCTGACCGGGCTGGCGCGGCGCCTGCCGGTATCCTGGCGCGACGGCGCGACCCTGCTCGACGGCGTCGACGTGAGCCGCGAATTGCGCAGCGAGCAGGTGGGCAACGCGGCGTCGGCGATCGCCCCCCTGCCCCGGCTGCGCGAGGCCCTGCTGGGTCTGCAGCGCGCGCAGCGACGCGCCCCGGGGCTGGTGGCCGACGGGCGCGACATGGGCACCGTGGTGTTTCCCGACGCCCGGCTGAAAGTGTTCCTGGTGGCGAGCGCCCGCACCCGCGCGGAGCGCCGGGTTAAGCAATTGATTTCCCAGGGCATTTCGACTACACTACAAGATGTTTTGCGCGACCTTGAATCGCGCGACGCGCGCGACGCCTCGCGCAGCGTCGCGGCGATGGCGGCCGCGCAGGATGCGTTGCCCCTGGACAACGCGGAGCTGGACGTCGAACAGACGGTGGCACGCGTGTTGCAGTGGTGGCGCGAACGTACCTGAGCACGGCGCGCAACGCGCGTGCCCAGGCCTTGCCACGAACCCCGCGGGGCCCCCCGCGGACGAGAAAGTCATCCATGTCTGTCAACCCCAGCGCCAGCACGTCTGGCGAATCCTTCGCCGCCCTGTTCGAGGAATCGCTCAAGACGCGCGACATGCGCACCGGTGAGGTGATCACCGCCGAGGTCGTCGGTGTCGACCCCAACTTCGTGATCGTCAACGCCGGGCTGAAGTCCGATGCGTACATTCCGATCGAGGAGTTCAAGAACGACCACGGCGAGGTCGAGGTCCAGGTGGGCGACTTCGTCTCGGTGGCCATCGATGCGCTGGAAAACGGCTACGGCGACACCATGCTGTCGCGCGACAAGGCCAAGCGCCTGGCCTCGTGGATGTCCCTGGAGAAGGCGCTCGAGTCGGGCGAATTCGTCAGCGGCACCGTCACCGGCAAGGTCAAGGGCGGCCTGACCGTCATGATCAACGGCATCCGCGCCTTCCTGCCCGGCTCGCTGCTCGACACGCGCCCGGTCAAGGACACCACGCCCTTCGAGGGCAAGACCCTGGAATTCAAGGTCATCAAGCTCGACCGCAAGCGCAACAACGTGGTGCTGTCGCGCCGCGCGGTGGTCGAGGCCAGCCAGGGCGAGGAACGCGCCAAGCTGCTCGAGAGCCTCAAGGAAGGCCAGATCGTGCACGGCGTGGTCAAGAACATCACCGACTACGGCGCCTTCGTGGACCTGGGCGGCATCGACGGCCTGCTGCACATCACCGACCTGGCCTGGCGCCGCGTGCGCCACCCCAGCGAGGTGGTCACCCCGGGCCAGGAGCTCGACGCCAAGGTGCTGAAGTACGACGCCGAGAAGAACCGCGTCTCGCTGGGCCTGAAGCAGATGGGTGACGATCCCTGGGTCGGCGTGTCGCGCCGCTACCCCTCGGGCACCCGCCTGTTCGGCAAGGTCACCAACCTGACCGACTACGGCGCCTTCGTCGAGATCGAGCCGGGCATCGAGGGTCTGGTGCACGTGTCCGAGATGGACTGGACCAACAAGAACGTGGCCCCGAGCAAGGTCGTGCAGCTGGGCGACGAGGTCGAGGTGCAGGTGCTGGAGATCGACGAGGACCGTCGCCGCATCAGCCTGGGCATGAAGCAGTGCCGCCCGAACCCGTGGGAGGAGTTCGCCTCCAACCACAACCGCGGCGACCGCGTCAGCGGCCCGGTGAAGTCGATCACCGACTTCGGCGTGTTCATCGGCCTGCCCGGCGGCATCGACGGTCTGGTGCACATGTCCGACCTGTCGTGGAGCGAGCCCGGCGAAGCTTCGGTGCGCAACTACAAGAAGGGCCAGGACGTCGAAGCCGTGGTGCTGGGCATCGACATCGAGCGCGAGCGCATCTCCCTGGGCATCAAGCAGATGGAAGGCGATCCGTTCATGAACTTCGCCGCCATCAACGACAAGGGCAAGGTCGTGAACGGCACGGTCAAGTCGGTGGACGCCAAGGGCGCCGTGATCGACCTGGGCAATGACGTCGAGGGCTACCTCCGCGCTTCCGAGATTTCCCGCGACCGCGTGGAGGATGCCCGCAACCTGCTCAAGGACGGCGACGAAGTCAGCGCGCTGGTGATCAACATCGACCGCAAGAACCGCAGCATCCAGCTGTCGGTGAAGGCCAAGGACAGCGCCGACCAGCAGGAAGCGCTCACCCGCCTGGCCGGCGAGCAGCGTGAAGCCACGGGCACCACCAGCCTGGGTGCCCTGCTGCGCGCCAAGCTGGACAACCAGGGTCAGGAGTAAGCAGCACCCGCGGACGCGGCCGCCCCTGGCGGTCGCGCCCGCGGCGCAACGACACGGCGCCGGGGCCCTGGGCTCGCGGCGCCGATTTTCTGCCCGGCCCGGCCGGGCGCCCGCATCAGTGTTCCAGCGACCATGACCCGATCCGATCTCGTCGACCAGCTCGCGGCGCGCTTCGCCCAGCTCACGCATCGCGATGCCGAACTGGCCGTCAAGACCATCCTGGACGCGCTGTCGGATGCGCTGGAGAACAGCCACCGCGTGGAGATCCGCGGGTTCGGCAGTTTTTCCGTCAGCCATCGGCCGGCCCGCATCGGCCGCAATCCGCGCTCCGGCGAGCGCGTGGTGGTGCCGGAAAAGCGCATGCCCCACTTCAAGCCGGGCAAGACCCTGCGTCAACTCGTCGACCACGGCAACACGCAGGATTGAACGGTCCCCATGCTCGCTTCGCCCGCCGCCCCGCGGGGGCTCGGTCGCCAGGCGAGTATTTCCCGAGCATCGCCCAGCGCGATTCGTCGGCCCGCCGAGGGGCCTAGAATCCGCGCATGCCCCGGAACCACCGGGTCGTTCGCCCTTCGTCGTCCCCACCCGATGCGCGCCTTCAACTGGTTCGTTCGCCTCATCCTGTTCCTGCTGCTGTTCGGCCTCGCGCTGAACAACCTGGAGCCCACCGTGCTGCACCTGCTGTTCGGCGCGCAGTGGCGCGCGCCGCTGTTCGTGCTGCTGCTGATGGCCTTCGCGCTGGGCGCGCTGCTGGGCGTGGCGGTCATGCTTCCGGGCTGGCTGCGCGCCCGGCGCCTGCAACGCGCGCTGGCCGCCGCCTCCCCGCTGCCGCAGGCGCAAGCCGCGCAACCGGCGCGCGCCGCCGCGGCGAATCCGCTGGCCGCGGGGGCGATCGATGGGACGCCCGATGGAGTTTGAGCTCTGGTGGCTGCTCGCGCTGCCGGCCACCTTCGCGCTGGGTTGGCTCGCCTCGCGTCTGGACCTGCTGCAGTGGCGACGCGACGGCGAACATCGCCGTGACGCCTCGCTCGCCTACTTCCGCGGCCTGAACTTCCTGCTGAGCGAACAGCAGGACAAGGCCATCGACGCCTTCATCGAGGCGATCACGGCCGATCCCGACACGGTGGACCTGCATTTCGCGCTGGGCAACCTGTTCCGGCGCCGCGGCGAATACGAGCGCGCGGTGCGGGTGCACCAGAACCTGCTGGCGCGCGCCGACCTGCCGGCGGCCGAGCGCCAGCGGGCGCAGATCGCGCTGGCGCAGGATTTTTTCAAGGCCGGCCTGCTCGATCGGGCGGAGGCTGTCTACACGGCGCTGACCAGCACCGCCTACCAGTCCGAAGCCCTTGCCGCGCTGCTGCAGATCCACGAGCGCACCCGCGAATGGAACTCGGCCATCGACATCGGGCAGCGCCTGGAACGCCTGGGCGGCGGAAGCTGGGGTCGCCAGATCGCCCACTACTGGTGCGAGATCGCCCTGCGCCAACGCCGCGACGGCGACCACACGGCGGCGCTGGACTCGCTGGACAAGGCCGGTGCGGCCGACCCCCAGGCCGTGCGTCCCTGGCAGTTGCGGGCGGCCATCGCCGAGCAGCAGGGTGACGCTGCGCTGGCGCTGGCGCATCTGCGCCGCGCCGCCACGCTTCGACCCGAATTCGCCGCGGTGCTGGCGGCCGACGCGGCGCGTCTGTTTCGCGACACGGGCCAACAGCAGGCGGGCGTGGATTGGTTGCGCGTGCAGTTGCAGGAAAGCCCCGCCATCGAACTGCTGGACGCGCTGCTATCGCTGGAGCCGGACGCCGCCCACCGTCGCCGCCTGAGCCTGCAGTACCTGCAGGCCCACGGCAGCCTGCTGGCCGCGCGACGCGCCATCGAACAGACGGCGGCCAGGCCGGACGACGAAGGGCTGCGCGATGCGGTGGAGCAGGCGCTGGACCGCGCGCTGGCCAACCGCCAGCGCTACCGTTGCGCCGCCTGCGGTTTCGAGGCGCGCAGCTACGCCTGGCATTGCCCCGCCTGCATGGGCTGGGACACCTACCCGCCGCGACGCAGCGAAGAACTCTCCCTCACAGGCGCTTGAGCATGCCCTCGATGACTTTGGAACGACTGCGCCAGGCGCGCGTGCTGGTGGTCGGCGACGTGATGCTGGACCGCTACTGGTTCAGCAGCGTGGATCGCATCTCCCCCGAGGCTCCGGTGCCGGTGGCCCTGGTGCAGCGCGAACAGGACCGCCTGGGCGGTGCCGCCAACGTGGCGCTGAACGCCGCCATGCTGGGCGCGCAGACCACCCTGCTCAGCGTGGTGGGCAGCGACGATGCCGGGCGCCGGCTGGCCCACCTCGTGGGCGACACATCGATCCGCAGCGCGCTGCGCCAGGTGCCGGGCCTGCGCACCACCATGAAGCTGCGCGTGGTGTCGCGCCAGCAGCAATTGCTGCGCCTGGATTTCGAATCCACCCCCGACCACGAGGTGCTGCTCGACCTCATGGGCCGCTACGAACAGGAACTGGCCTTTCACGACGTGGTGCTGCTGTCCGACTACGGCAAGGGCGGGCTGAGCCATGTCGAGCACATGGTGCAACTCGCCAGGTCGCAGGGACGGCGCGTGCTGGTGGATCCCAAGGGGCACGACTATTCGCGCTACCAGGGCGCCACCTTGATCACCCCCAATCGCGCCGAGTTCGCGCTCGCCACCGGCGGCGACTGGCGCGACGAGGCGCAGCTGGAGCAGCGGGCGCAGGCGCTGCGCGCCCAGCTGGGCCTGGAGGCCCTGCTGGTGACGCGAGCCGACGAAGGCATGAGCCTGTTCGGCGATCACGGCCACCTGCACGTGCCGGCGCAGGCCAAGGAGGTCTACGACGTGTCGGGCGCGGGCGACACGGTGATTGCCACGCTGGCCGTGATGCTGGGCGCCGGCGCCGCCCTCGACGAGGCGGTGCGCACGGCGAACCGGGCCGCGGGCATCGTGGTCGGCAAGCTCGGCACCGCCGCGGTCAGCCCGGCCGAACTGTGGCCCGAAGGGGCCTGAGCCGCGACCGCCAGGCCGTCGGCACGCAAACGTCCAGGAAGCATCCCACCATGTCGCATCGCATCATCGTCACCGGCGCGGCCGGCTTCATCGGCAGCAATATCGTGCGCGGGCTCAACGCCCGCGGCATCACCGACATCATCGCGGTGGACAACCTCACCCAGGCCGACAAGTTCCGCAACCTGGTGGACCTGCGCATCAGCGACTACCTGGACAAGACGGCGTTCTACGAGGCCTTCGCCCAGGGCCGTTTCGGCACCGTCGAGGCGGTGTTCCACGAAGGCGCCTGCTCCGACACCATGCAGCACGACGGGCGCTACATGATGGACAACAACTACGCCGCCAGCCGCCTCCTGCTGGATGCCTGCCTGGAGCGCGGCGCGCGCCTGCTCTATGCCTCCAGCGCGGCGACCTACGGCGCCAGCGAGCGCTTCGCGGAACTGCCCGAGTACGAGCGTCCGCTGAACGTCTACGGCTACTCCAAGCTGTTGTTCGACCAGCTTGTGCGCAGGCGCCTGCACGGCGCGCGCAGCCAGGTCGCCGGCTTCCGCTATTTCAACGTCTACGGCCCGGGCGAACAGCACAAGGGCCGCATGGCTTCGGTGGCCTGGCACCACTACAACCAGTTCCGCGAGCGCGGGCGCGTGGAACTGTTCGGTGCCTACGGCGGCTACGGGCCCGGCGAACAAATGCGCGACTTCGTGTTCGTCGACGACGTGGTGGCGGTGAACCTGTGGTTTTTCGACCATCCGGCGCACAGCGGGGTGTTCAATCTGGGCAGCGGACGCGCGCAGCCCTTCAACGACATCGCCCACGCGGTGGTCAACTCGCTGCGCGCCCGCTCGGGGCAGGAGGCGCTGAGCCTGCGCCAGATGGTCGACGAGAAGCTGGTGAGCTACGTCGAATTCCCGCCCGCGCTGCAAGGCAAATACCAGTGCTACACCCAGGCCGAGCTGCACGGACTGCGCTCGGTGGGCTGCGACCACGCCTTCGCCGACGTGGCCCACGGCGTGCGCAGCTACGTCGAGCGCCTGCGAGCGTCCTGAGCCCGCGGGCGGCCCTGCGCGGGCCCCGCGGCGGATTCTCGCTAGGCTTGCTGGCCGCGGCCCCACAGCCAGGCGGCCCCCCGCACCCCGGAGGAATCGCCGTGGCGGGCGCGCACAAGCCGCGTGCGCGGCGCCTGCGGGCTGAACACCCAGGCGCCCCAGCGCGCGGGCAGCTCGGTGTAGAGCTCCTCCACGTTGCTCAGGCCTCCGCCCAGCACGATGACGTCGGGGTCGAGCAGGTTGATGACCTGCGCGAAGCCGCGCGCCAGGCGGTCGCAATAGCGGATGAAGGCCGCGCGCGCCCCCCGGTCGCCCTCGCGCATGGCGCGCAGCACCGCGGCGGCATCGGCCATGCCGGCGGCGGCGGCCAGCGCCGGCCCGCACAGCAGGGTCTCGATGCAACCGCGCTGGCCGCACCAGCAGCGCGGGCCCGGTACCTCGCCCCAGG